>CAMNAE010000046.1 GCA_946530565.1 uncultured Oscillibacter sp. | reverse complement strand
CTCGGCGTTGGTCAGATAGCTGGTGAAGTCCTGGGTGTCCTTCGGGAAGCTCTCCGCGACAAAGTCGATGACCCGCCGCGTATTTTCAAGCTGCCCCGGGAGCTGCAGGTGCCGGATCAGCACGCCGCGCTTTAAAAGGCCGTTTTCATAAACCGTCGGGCCGGTCTGGCGGTACATCTCCAAAATGGCCGCCGACGCGACTTCAAAATAATCCCCCGCGCCCGAAAGCGCGGCCGCGAGCGCATCGTCCGCGTACTTGAGGTCCGGAAGATAGACCTGGACCCGGCCCTCAAGCCGCTTCAACTGCACGGCGGACTCGTAGCCCCCGCAGTTCCATACGACCGGGACCGGCCAGAGCTCATCGCCCAGCGCATCTAAAACCGCGTCGATATAGTGGCTCGCCGTCACAAGGTCGAGGCAGGCCGCGCCGGCGTCGATCAGGCCGCGGAAGATCTCCCGCAGGCGCTCAGGCGTTACGGTTTCGCCGACCTCGCCGCGCGACAATACCCCGTTCTGGCAGTAGGAGCACCTGAGCGTGCAGCCCGAAAAGAACACCGCTCCTGCACCGTGCGCGCCGGTGAGACAGGGCTCCTCCCACTGATGCAGCATCGCGCGGCCGAGCCGCGGCAGGAGCCCCGCGCGGCAGTATCCGCCGCCCTCATAAAGCGTGCGCTGAGCGCCGCACGCCCGCGGGCAGCGGTCGCATTTTTCCAGAACTTCGATCATATGAGCGCCTCCTCCGCCGCCTCTCGCGCGATTTGAAAGGCCGAGGGCAGCGCGAAGGTGCCAAGGTCTCCGGTCCATGTCCAATCGTCCCCGCCCGCGCCGGTCACGGCGATGCAGTAGACCGTCAAATGCCAGGTGATATGCGTAAAGATGTGCCTGCCCGCGCGTTTCGACCGCCACTCCCGCGCCGTCAGGCCCCAGGCGTGCATCTGTGCCGCGGCCTCGGCTTCTGTAAGCGCGCCGGGCACGTTCGGAAACTCCCACAATCCGGATAAAAGCCCCGCTCCGCGCTTTCGAAGCGCCGTTTCGCCGTCGCGCAGAAGCACAAAGACCGTGCGGTCCTCCTCGCGCCTCGGCGGCTTCTTCTCGCGCAGGGGCAGCGACTCCGCCGTCCCGCGTTCGCGCGCAAGGCAGAGCCCTGCAAGCGGGCACGCGCCGCACTCCGGTGCCGCGTTCGGGCCGCAGAGCGTCGCACCGAGCTCCATCATCGCCTGATTGCTGATGCGCATGTCGTCCTTCGTCTCGGGCAGCACGGCTTCGACCGCGGCGGTCACGGCCTCTTTGACCGCGGGGGCGAGGATATTCTCGTGCAGGTCGGCAAGGCGGCTCACCACGCGCAGCACGTTTCCGTCCACAGCGGCCGTCCGCTCGCCGTAAGCCGCCGCGGCGATCGCGCTGGCGGTATACGGCCCGATCCCGGGGAGCTTCAAAAGTCCCGCCGCGTCACGCGGCACGCCGTGCGCCGCCATCTCCACAGCCGCCTTTTTCAGATTCCGGGCCCGGGAGTAATAACCGAGCCCCTCCCAGAGCTTCATGAGCGCATCTTCCGGCAGCGCCGCGAGGTCTTCGACCGTCGGGCAGGCGGCGAGAAAACGCTCGTAGTAGCCGAGCACGGCGGCAACGCGCGTCTGCTGCAGCATGATCTCAGAGAGCCAGATCCTGTAAACATCCCGCGTTTCGCGCCAGGGAAGCGCCCGCGCATGCGCGCGATACCACGGCAAAAGCGCTGGAAAAAGCCCCTCCGGCAGGGCAAGTTTGGGCATGAATCGCCCTTGTTTCTTCTCGTTTTTCATGATACATTATCATAACATATTTTTAATGCGTTGCCCAGAGCTAATTGTGTGCAGAAACGGAAAGGGGCGGATCGCATGCTCAGCGTCACCTATCTTGACCACAGCGGTTTTTTTGCGGAGCTCGAACGGCACTGTATCCTCTTCGACTGGTGGCGCGGGGCGCTGCCGGAGGTCCCGGCGGGCAAGGCGCTGATCGTCTGCGTGAGCCACGCGCACGAGGACCACTTCCGCCGAAGTATTTTTTCCGAGCTCGACGAGAAAGCGGCGCTCTTCCTCGTCGGCGCCGATGTCCCCGCGCCTGATGACGCGCGCGTCTTTACGTTTTCCGGCGGTGAGACGACCCGGCCGCTCCCGGGCGTCTCGGTTTCGGCGCTCAGGTCCACCGATGAGGGCGTCGCCTTCCTGCTGACGCTCGAGGGGCTTACGATCTACCACGCGGGCGACCTGCACTGGTGGCACTGGGAGGGCGAGCCGGCGGAGTGGAACCGCGAGATGGCCGTGCACTTCAAGGCCTTCACCGCGCCGCTGAAGGGCCGCCGCATCGACCTTGCGTTTTTGCCGCTCGATCCGCGTCTTGCCTCGGCCGCCGACCGGGGGATCGAGTATTATTTCTCGCTTGCGGATATCCGCCATGTGCTCCCGATGCACCAGTGGGGCGACTACGGCCTCACGGAGCGCTATTTAAAGGATCATCCGGAACGCCGCGGCATCGTGACGCCGGTCAGCCGCCCCGGTGAGCAGTTCCTGTTTGATGATTTGGAGTGATCCCCTTGATATCTCTGCTTCTCTTTGAGCGCATCGCGCAGATGTTTTTGATCATCGTCGTGGCCTATATCTTCGTCCGCCTCGGCTTTGCCCGCAGCGACGACAGCCGGCTTTTATCGATGATGTGCCTCTACGTCGTCACGCCCTGCATCATGTTCAATTCCTATCAAATCGAAGTGACCGACACAGTTTTGCAGCGTCTCGCGCTCACGGCCGTCATGACGGTGGTCGTCTTCGCCTCGCAGGTGCTGATCGCGGCGCTCATGAAGAGGCCCTTCCACCTGGACGAGGTCGAACAAAGCTCGATCATCTACACGAACTGCGGAAATCTCCTGATCCCGGTCGTCTCCTACATTCTCGGAAACGACTGGCTGATCTATGTCACGTTTTTCTGGATGATCCAGATCGTGTTCTTCTGGTCCCACGCGCGCATGCTCATCAGCGGCGAGCGGTCCTTCTCGCTCGTGAAGCTCATCAAAAACCCGAACATCATCGCCTCGATCCTGGGTCTTCTCTGCTTTGTGCTGCACATCCGCATGCCGGTGGTCGTGACCGGGACCATGGATCTTCTCTCCTCAACGGTCGGTCCGCTCTCGATGTTCACGATCGGCATGGTTCTTGCGAGCCTGGATCTTAAAAAGCTCGTTACGATCCCGGGCGTGTGGAAGGTCGTCGTGCTGCGGCTCATCGTCTCGTCGGGTCTCGTGGTACTGCTGTTGAAGTTCAGCGGCGCCGGGCGCTTCGCGCCGGAGGGCGAGAACGTTCTTTTGATCCTCGTGCTGGTCGCCTCCGCCCCCGCCGCCGCGACGGTCACGCAGATGGCGCAGATCTTCAGCACGCCGAAGCGCGCCGAATACGCAAGCGCCGTCAACGTGCTCACGACGCTTCTGTGCATCGTCACGATGCCGCTGATGGTCTCACTGTTTCTGCTGTGATCCTGCGCTCTCCCATAAAAAGAGATCCGCACAGGCCGCAGCGATACGGAGCTCCTGCAGAACGCCCCCTGTCATCCAAACGCCCCCCTGTCATCCTGAGCGAAGCGAAGGATCTCTCGTCAGACGCACACGGTACGTTTCCGCGCGATCGTGCGTTCAACGAGAGATCCTTCGTCGCTGTGCTCCTCAGGATGACAGGGGGGGCTGCTCACAGATGATGGTCTCTTAAGAGCCGCTTCGCGGTCTCGTAGAGCTCATCGCTGATGTTCTGGATCGCGGAGACCTCGCGCACGAGCTCCGGGCACTCCTCCACAAGCGTCCCCTTGATGAGCTCCTCGGTCGTGATGTCGGCCGAGGGGCAGCCGGCGCAGGCGCCCGAGAGCTTCACATAGAGCACGCCGTCTTCGAGATGGTCGATCTCGACCTCGCCGCCGTGCGCGCGGATCTCCGGCCGCACCTTCTCGTTCAGCACCGTCTCGATCGTCTTCAATGCCGCAGTCTGGTCCATACTTGAGTCCTCCTTGTAATATTTTTATTTAAAATTACAGTTCGTATCGTTTCATCCGGCTTTTCGGCGCGCCGCGGTGCCTGAGCTCCAGCAGCAGCGCAAGCGCCTCGGTCCTGCCGCCCGCTCTCGCCGCATCGCAGGCGGCGGCAAGGTCGGCCTCCTCCAGCGGCACGAGCGCCGCGAGCGCATGGATATCCGCGGCCTGTCCCGCGTCTGCCAGGCGCGTCAAAAGCGCGCCGCTGCGCGGCTTCAGGTAGGCAAGGTAGCTCTCCCGCGCCTGCGCCCCAAGCTCCTCGGGATAGCGCAGGCGGTACCACGCAAGCGTGACCGCGGTCTCTTCATTGCCCTCCATGCCCCGGTACACGCGAAAGAGCGCGTCATAGTCGCGGTAGGTGAGCTTTTTGCGCACGAACACATGGTGATAGGGATAGCCCGCGCCCTCGATCTGGTAGTCGAAGTGATGCGCCGGGCCGTTTTCCTCGTAGAGCTCCTGATACTCCGGGAAGAGCAATCGCGCGCGGTGCTCGCCCGGGCCGAGGATGAGCACGTCGAGCTCGCGCGGGAGCTCATCGCACAGATACGCAAGGCTCACGCCCTGCTCGCCCTCGCGCAAAAGCGTGATATCATGCAGCGCGCGGCAGTTCATAAAGACCGCGCCGCCCCAGCGGGTGACGGAGTCGCTGAGCGTGAGCTTTAAAAGCGCCGCGCAGTTCAAAAAGCAGTAGTCCCCGATCGTTTCCAGGCACGGCGGGAGCGTCAGCTCACGCAGGTGACGGTTGTTCCATTCCGCGCCCGCCGAAGCCCGGCCCGAGCGGATCTCGAGCACCTCGCCCGGCTCCTCGCGCTCATCGGCCGCCAGAGCGTGCCGCGCAAGGGCTGTGACCGGCCGTCCGTCGATCCGGTCGGGCAGCGCCGCCTTCTCGTCACAGGTCCAGGCCCGCGTGATCCGGGCGCCGCCGTCCTCGGCCGGGAGCCATCGGATGCGCCAGTTGGAGGTCCCGCTGATGTGTCCCATCGCTTATTTGCCGCAGCGCTCGCGCAGCGCCTGCACGGTGACGGCGTAGCCCTGTTCCGCCCGGTCGCTCACAGGGATCTCGGCGGGCCTCTCAAGCCCCGCGTGGCGCAGTATCAGCGCCGCAATGTGCTTCAGGAGCGCCGGGTTCTTCACAAGGATCGGGCCTGTCAGGCAGGAGGCGAAGATCGTTCCGGCGTGATAGCCCTCGTCGCCGCCTTCCGTCTCATTGCCAAAACCGAGGGCAAGGTCCTTGACGAGCGGGGTCGTGATCCCGCGGTGCAGCGAGCACTTGTTGATGAAGCCGACGATCGGCTCCGGAAAGAGCGGGCACGCGCCGAGCACGTCCTCGGTGATGCGCTTGTTTTTCTGTTCGGTCGCAAAGGGCGCGAGCGAGAGTCCCTCGTGCTGCTTTCCGTCCATATCCTGAAGCGTCGTGCCGAGAAGATCCATGCCCGTGCCGCAGAAGAGCCCCACGGCGCCGCCGTCCAGCGCGGCTTTGAGCGCCTCACGCTGCGGACGGAGCCGCTCGAGGGCATAGAGCGCCGCGCGCTCGGTCCCGGCGCCGAGATAGAAGGCGTCCGCTCCGGCGGGGAGCGTCTCGTCCTCCGGTTGCACGGGGATGATCTCGCAGGCGGTGCCGGCGGCCTCGATGGCGCGCTTTAAATACTCCGCGTTGGCCCAGCCGCCGTAAAGGCTCATGAGGTCCGGAAAAAGATGCGCGATGCGGATGACCATATCACTGCGCCTCCTTTTCGGTCAGGTTCAAAAGCTTGTCGCGGTCAGAGAAGCAGGTGACAACGTAGAGCTTCTCGCTGCCGTTTGCCTTCAAATGCTCCGCCGCCGCGGGGATCTCGGGGATGACCTCCCACTTCTCCGGCGGCAAAAGCGTGCATTCAAAGCGCGCGGCGAGATCGCTGCAGTAGCGGCCGGAGAGATAGACATGCTCGACGCCCGGCACGTTCAGGCGGTCAAAGTCGATGTCCCAGAGCCAGCTCGTCTCGCTTGTGAAGTACTTGCGGCTTACCGCGTCGACGATCACGAGCACGGAACAGTCACCGCCCTGCTCCGCGATGTAGCGAAGATTCGTATCGTAGGCGATCGAGTTCTCATGCTTGCTCGTGAGCAGCGTGCCCTCGTGCGCACCGAGCCGGAAGCGCTGTACGCGGCCGTTTTTGAGCGTATAGTCCGAAAGGCTCGCGGCGCACTTTTCCGCGTCGCCGCCGCAGGCGATCACCGCGCTGTAGGCGGCCAGGATGTTGCCCGCGTTGTAGATGCTCCTGAGCGCGAGCTGCACCGGATACGCGCCGTCGAGCGTGAGCGTGCCGGCGCCGAGGTCCGCCGCGGTGATCCGATGCGCCGGCTCCGGGCGCGTACGGCCGCAGGATGTGCACTGCCAGTGGCCGATGTGGTTATAGTGCGCGCAGGAATAGACCATGCGCCCATGGCAGACCGGGCAGTATGTCCCGTCGTGATAGACGCCGTCGGGCGCGGGGAGCGAGCAGGCGCAGCGGTCCATGCCGAACCAGGCCGTCTTCTCGTGCCCGATGCCGAGCGTGCTCGAGAGCGGGTCGTCGGCGTTCAAAATGAGCTCGGTCTCCGGGTAGACCGCGCCCCTGAGCGCATCAAGGACCCATTCGGGATGGCCGTTGCGCGTGAGCTGGTCACGGTAGAGGTTCGTGACGACGAAGTGCGTCGGATGGAAGTATTTGAAGGACTTCGCCGCGTAGCGCTCGTCGGACTCGATCAGAAGCACGTCGGCCTTAACGCGGCCCGAGAGGTCAGCATTTCCGAGCACGAGCGTCGTAACGCCCTCGATCTGGTTGGAGCCCTCCTCGTTGTAGACGACGCGGAAGCCCTGACTGCGCAGGCTGTAGGCGATCATCTCGACCGTCGATGTCTTGCCGTTGGAGCCGCTGACCGCGACGATGTACTGCGGGAGCTTCGCGCGCGAGAGCACATCCGGGCAGACCTTGAGCGCGTAAGCGCCGGGCAGTGAACTGCCCTTGCCGACGAGTCTGCCGACAAAGCGCAATATCTTGCAAATGAGGATCGCCAATAGCATCCGCATGTTTGACCGCTCTCCTTTTAAATGATTCTCTTATATTTCTGTGATACTTTATCTCCAGAGCCTGAGCATGAGCACTGTGATGTCGGCCGGCGAGACGCCTGAGATGCGTGAGGCCTGTCCGAGCGAGCGCGGCCGCACGGCGGCGAGCTTTTCGCGCGCCTCCAGCCGCAGCCCATCGATCGCCGCGTAGTCCAGGTCCTCGGGCAGCAGCCGTGACTCCATGCGTTTGAGATCCTCCACCTGCTTCTCCTGCCGGCGGATATAGCCCTCGTACTTGACCGCGATCTCGACTGCCTCGGTCACGGCTCTGGAAAGCGCCGGCCGCTCCGGGTCGAAGGGCGCAAGGTCGTCGTAAGAAAGCTGCGGCCGCCGCAAAAGCGCGATGAGCGGACAGCCGTCGGGCACCGCCGCGGTCCCGCGGCTCTCTAAAAAGGCCTGCAGCGCGTCTGTCGGCGTCACGCCGGTATGTGTCAGGCGCCGGATCTCCTGCTCGACGGCGGCGTATTTCTCCTCAACGCGCTTTAATCGCTCCTCGGAGACGAGCCCGAGCGCATGGCCGTATTTTGTCAGGCGCTGATCGGCGTTGTCCTGCCGCAGCACGAGGCGGTATTCGCTCCGCGAGGTCATGATCCGGTAGGGCTCCTCGGTCCCGCAGGTCACGAGATCGTCGATCAGCGTGCCGATGTAGCTCTCAGCGCGCGAGAGCACGAAGGGCTCCCTGCCCTGCAGCGCGAGCGCGGCGTTGACGCCAGCGACGAAGCCCTGCACGGCAGCCTCCTCGTAGCCCGAAGAGCCGTTGAACTGCCCCGCGCCGTAGAGCCCCTTGACGGCCTTGAAGGCAAGCGTTGCGTCCAGCGCGAGCGGGTCGACGCAGTCGTATTCGATCGCGTAGGCGGGCCGGGTCATCACCGCGCGGCGCAGGCCGGGGACGCTGTGGAGCATCTCGAGCTGGACCTCCTCCGGCATCGACGACGAAAAGCCCTGGATATAGAGCTCCTCGGTCTCAAGCCCCATCGGCTCAATGAACAGCTGATGGCGTTTTTTATCCGGGAAGCGGACGATCTTCGTTTCAAATGAGGGGCAGTAGCGCGGCCCGACGCCCTCGATGAGTCCGGAGTACATCGGCGCGCGGTCGAGATTCGCCTCGACGATGCGCTGCGTCTCCTGCGTCGTCCATGTGAGATAGCAGACAGCCTTGTTCTCCGGCGTTTTCTCCGTCTCAAACGAAAACGGCAGCGGTCGCTCATCGCCTGTTTGGATCTCCATCTCATCGAAGTCGACCGTGCGGGCATTGACCCGCGGCGGCGTCCCGGTTTTGAAGCGCCGCAGCGGGAGGCCGAGGCTTCTCAGGCTCTCGCCGAGCCGGTTCGCCGGGTGCAGCCCGTCCGGGCCAGAGGATTCGACGCACTCGCCGACGATCGTCCGCCCGGCAAGATAGGTGCCGGTCGCGATCACGACCGCCTTCACTGCGAAACGCGCGCCGGTCGCAAGCAGGATCGATCGGACGGCGCCGTCCGCGACCTCGATGTCGATGACCTCGCCCTGACGGACGGTCAGGTGCTCCTGCCGCTCAAGGCAGTGCTTCATGCGCTCCTGGTACCTGCGCCGGTCCGCCTGTGCGCGAAGGGACCACACAGCCGGCCCCTTGCCGCGGTTCAACAGGCGATACTGGATGCAGCATTCGTCGGCCGCGCGGGCCATCTCGCCGCCGAGCGCGTCGAGCTCCCGCACAAGATGCCCCTTGCCGGTGCCGCCGATCGCCGGGTTGCAGGGCATATTGCCCACGGAATCCAGGCTGACGGTCAGGCAGAGCGTCTCGCAGCCGAGTCTGGCCGCGGCGAGCGCCGCCTCGATCCCGGCATGCCCCGCGCCGATCACCGCGATATCAAATTGTCCGGCGTCAAATTCCCGCATAAGCGCTCCCTGCTCCATCGGATTTCGTTTCAGTATCTCATAAATGCAGGGCAATTACAAGAAAAAAATTGCCGTCTCCAAAAGGAGACGGCACTGTATGTTGGCGTTACCTATTTTGCCGGGCCGTTACCAGCCAAGTATCGTCGGCAGAAGTGAGCTTAACTACCGTGTTCGGAATGGGAACGGGTGGACCCTCACTCTAATAAACACCAACTTCGTCGAAGCAAAGTCCGCTCAACTCCGTTTCCGGCGTCAGGCTTCGCCTTTTGCCGAAAACTGCGTTCGCTCCCTTGCTTCTCCTCTTCGATCCACAAACACTTCGTTGGTTTGTGAATCGATTTTTTAAGAACGCGAGAGCAAAGTCCGCTTAAACAGGCTTCACTTCTATATGAAAAGCAGCTCATTTGAGGAAAAATGGTGACCC
>CAMNAE010000045.1 GCA_946530565.1 uncultured Oscillibacter sp. | reverse complement strand
CCTGATCCGCTTTGTCGCACCCGCCGCGATCATCGCGATCCTCATCATCAGCGTGTGCACCGGCGTGACACTGAGCTGAAAAACGCTTTCTCACACTTGCCGAATGAACCCTCTGCGGCTATAATGGCCGCAGAGGGTTTTATGTTTTATCAGGGGGTATATCCATATGAATGGCTCAAATGGTTGGAAGCAAGTTCTGCCGCCGGAGATCCTGCGCAAGGCCGATCTCATGCTTGCCGATGTTTCCGCGCGCCGCGCCGCGGGCGCAAACATCTTCCCGCCGGAGGGGCAGGAATTCCGGGCGCTTTCGCTCACGCCGCCGGAGACGCTGCGCTGCGTGATCCTCGGGCAGGACCCCTACCCGACAGCCGGACACGCGAACGGGCTCGCGTTCTCGGTGAATCCGGAGGTTTCGCCGCTGCCCCGCTCGCTGAACAATATCTATCAGGAGTACCGCGACGACCTCGGCCTTCCGCTGCCCGCGAGCGGCGACCTCACGCCCTGGGCGCAGCGCGGCGTGCTGCTGTTGAACCCGATCCTCACGGTCGAAGAGGGCAGCCCCTTAAGCCACAAAAACCTCGGCTGGCAGCGCCTGACTGCCGCCGTCCTGCGCGCGACACTGACGCTCCCGCAAAGCGTCGTTTACCTGCTCTGGGGCCGAAAGGCGATTGAGAGCTTTTTCAAGGCCGCCGGTGACGGAGCGCTTCCGGAAAACAAACGCATCCTGGCCGCCTCGCACCCGAGCCCGCTCGGCGCGCGCAGATCCGGCCCGGGCATGCCGGCCTTCTTAGGCTCCCGCCCCTTTTCCGGCGCGAACCGCATCCTTGAAGCGCAGGGCGAAGAGCCGATCGACTGGCAGCTGCCCTGACCCCCTGATCCTCGTCCCTCAGCCCCAATCCTTGCCCCTTGGCGCTGCTCCCTACTCTCTATTCCCTATTCCCTGATCTTTTTTCTTTTTCCGGTTGTAACTTCCCGCGCGATGTGCTAAGATAAACCTGACTCTGCGGTACCTATTTCAGATACTCTCAACGATTCTTTATTGGAGGAATGTCATCATGTACCAGTTTGTCCGCTATGAGAAGCAAGACGAGATCGCCATCGTGACGATCAACCGCCCGGAGGCCCTCAACTCCCTGAACCGTGCCGTCATCGGCGAGCTTGAGCAGGTCATCACCGAGATGGAGCACGACGATTCCATCCGTGCGATGATCCTGACCGGCGAGGGCCGTTCCTTCGTCGCCGGCGCCGACATCGGCGAACAGTATCCCCTCAACGCCGACGAGGGCCGCCGCTGGGGCCAGCGCGGCAGCGCCATGATGCGCCGCATCGAGCTTCTGCCCTTCCCGACGATCGCCGCGGTCAACGGCTTCGCGCTGGGCGGCGGCTGCGAGCTCGCCATGAGCTGTGATATCATCCTCGCCGCCGGCCCGAACGCCGAGGGCAAGGGCGGCGCCAAGTTCGGCCAGCCGGAAGTCGGCCTCGGCATCACCCCGGGCTTCTCCGGCACGCAGCGTCTGCCCCGCCGCATCGGCATCGCCAAGGCGAAGGAGCTCATCTACTCCGCCAAGATCATCGGCGCCGAAGAGGCCAAGGCGATCGGCCTTGTCAACGAGGTCTTCGCGCCCGAGGCTCTGATGGACGGCGCGATCAAGATGGCCAAGTCCTTTACCGTCAACGCACCGATCGCGGTCCGCTACTCCAAGGCCTGCATCGACCGCGGCATGCAGATGGACATCGACGACGGCATCGCCTACGAGAACGAGCTCTTCGGCCTGTGCTATGCGACCGCCGACCAGAAGGAGGGCATGAAGGCCTTCCTCGAAAAGCGCAAGGAAAAACATTTCGAGAACAAATAAGAAAAGCGCTCACGGTTTAAAAACCGCCGCAGCTTCCTGAGATCAGGAAGCTG
Organism: uncultured Oscillibacter sp.; assembly: GCA_946530565.1. GTDB lineage: Bacteria > Bacillota > Clostridia > Oscillospirales > Oscillospiraceae > Oscillibacter. The sequence continues at coordinate 7,544 of CAMNAE010000045.1, read as the reverse complement.
CGGCGGTTTTTTGTTTTAGTATACAGAATGATTCAATGCAGTGATTAATCGACATTTGTAACATTGTTCGTCACAATCACGAAGCCGCGAAACGGAATACTTCTTCCGTCCGGAGGTCACAGAGACTGAAAGAAGATCAATCTGCGCGAAAAAGCCCCTGAGAACATGAATCTCAGGAGTATAAACAAACAATATTAGACAATAGCGAATAATTAAAGACATTTTCTCCACTAAACAGCAATAATGGTTTAGTGTTTTTTGCGCATTGATTTTGAGCGTTTTGACCAAAGGTCGCTTAAAAGTTTGTTCATAATTATTGATTGCCAAGTAGTATGTAATATGGTATAATCCTTTCCGCAAATCAGGCTTTTTCGGATTATTTATTCTCAAGGTGTCTGGTTTGCATTTGCATGCCGGGCAAAGCGCAGCAGGACGGAAGAAGTATTCCGTCTCATTTCTTCGCGCACACAGGAGAAATATCCGCTGCGGTGCCCGTTTTACCGGCGAAAGTCTGTGTCTTTCCGACAGTGCGAGATCGCTCTCACGGCAGGCCGTCGGATAAACGACAGGCTTTCATCCAAAGACAAGGGGGAATCAGATGAAAAAAGTAGCTGTTATTTCCGCTGAGGAGGCTGCGCTTCTGGTCAAGGACGGCGACACCGTCACCACCGGAGGCTTCGTCTCCTGCGCCTGCCCCGAGGCCCTTACCAAGGCTCTCGAGCAGCGCTTCGTCGAAACCGGACATCCTCGTGATCTGACGCTCTTCTTCGCGGCGGGGCAGGGCCACCGCGACGGGACCGGCGGCGATCACTTCGGCCACGAGGGCATGTGCCGCCGCGTCGTCGGCGGGCACTGGGACCGCGCGGCAAAGCTCGGTGAGCTGGCGCTCGCCAACAAGCTCGAGGCCTACAACCTCCCGCAGGGCGTCATCACCCACATGTACCGCGACATCGCGGCGCACAACATCGGCACGATCACCCACGTCGGCCTCAACACCTTCGTCGACCCGCGCAACGGCGGCGGCAAGCTCAATGAGGTCACGAAGGAGGATCTCGTCGAGCTCATCACGATCCACGGCGAGGAGCGGCTTCTCTATAAGCCCATCCCAATCGACGTCTGCTTCATTCGCGGCTCCTATGCTGACGAATACGGCAACTGCACGGTCCACCGTGAGATCGGGCCTCTGGACGTCACCGCCCAGTGCCAGGCCACCAAGAACTCCGGCGGCATCGTCGTCGTCCAGGTCGAAAAGATCGTCCAGGGCGGCACGCTCGACCCGCGGCTCGTGAAGATCCCCGGCATCTATGTCGACGCGATCGTCGTCGGCTCGCCCGAAGACAACAACCAGTGCCTCGGCATGCCCTATGACGGCGCGCTCTCCGGCGAGTTCCGCATCCCCGTCAACGACATCCCGCCGATCCCGCTGGACGCGAAGAAGATCCTCGCCCGCCGCGCCGCGATGGAGCTCCCCCAGGACGCCATCGTGAACCTCGGCACCGGCGCGCCCGAGAAGATCGCGAACGTCGCGGCTGAAGAGGGCATCTCCAACAAGATGACCCTGACCGTCGAGGCCGGAAGCATCGCGGGCGTCCCCTACGGCGGCACGCAGTTCGGCGGCGCGGCCAACTCCATGGCGATCCTCGACCACAACGTGCAGTTCGACTTCTATCAGGGCGGCGGCCTCGATGTCGCCTTCCTCGGCCTTGCCGAGACCGCCCCGAACGGAGACCTGAACGTCTCGAAGTTCGGCACGCGCCTCGCGGGCGCCGGCGGCTTCATCGACATCACCCAGAACGCCAAGAAGGTCGTCTACTGCGGCACCTTCACGGCCAAGGGTCTCAAGACCGAGTGCCGCGACGGCAAGCTCGTGATCGTTCAGGAGGGCGCGAAGAAGAAGTTCGTCAACCAGGTCGAGCACATCACCTTCTCGGGCGATTACGCGAATAAGGTCCATCAGCCCGTGCTGTACGTGACCGAGCGCGCGGTCTTCGAGCTCCGGCCCGAGGGCGTGACGCTCATCGAGATCGCGCCGGGCATCGACCTTCAGACCCAGGTCCTCGATCAGATGGAGTTCACTCCGAAGATCGCGGAGGACCTCAAGCTCATGGACGCGCGCATCTTCCGCGACGAGCTCATGGGCCTTGCCAGCGACTGACCCACAGTTTCCTCTCGGGCAACACCGCATCATATCGTCTTCGGCGTCTGTCGGCTGTTTTTGGCCGACTCTGTGCTTAAAAAACTTGAAATACACCCAGTATTCCTGCGTTTTTTGCGCTTTGATTCGGCACAAAAACATCTCGACATCCGCTCTTGCCGAATCATGCGATGCTGCCCTTGCATTCCGCGCGTCAAAGCGAACAGCTCCCGGCGGTGCGAAAAGATCCGTGCACATCCTTACACACACTTACCCAAACTGCACCGATATCGCAGAGTCAAAGCCGCCCGGGGCACTCCGGCCGCCTGGCGAGCGGAACAGCACATTCGCCCTGCGGGGCAAAAAACAGATGAACAGGAGAACACACATGAAAAAGAAACTGATTGCCACCATCCTGGCCGCGGCTATGGCGCTCTCTCTTGCCGCCTGCGGCGGTTCCTCTTCCTCCGGTGCTGCCTCCTCCGGCGGCGCGATCCAGCAGGCCCAGACCCAGCAGGCCGCCGCTTCCGGCGAGAGCAGCGGCGCCGCTTCCTCCGGCCTCCCCACCGTCACCTGGCGCATGGGCTCCACCTGGGGCTCCGGCAACGTCCACTTCTCCGTTGATAAGCGCTTCACCGAGATTCTGAGCGAGCTGACCAACGGCGGCTTCACCGTCACCAACTACGCCGAGGGCGAGCTGTGCTCCGCCTCCCAGCTCTTCGACTACGTCCAGGACGGCACCATCGAGTGCGGCGGCGACTGGGGCGGCTACTGGTCCGGCAAGGACACCGCCTTCGAGCTGCTCTCCACGATCATGGACGACTTCACCGGTCTGGATTACTACATCTGGATCTATGAGGCCGACGGCATGCAGTGCTACAAGGATATGTACGGCCAGTACGGCATGAACTACTTCCCGCTGGTCACCAACCCCTCTGAGTCCGGCATCCGTTCCGTCCGCCCGATCGAGTCCATCGCCGACATGCAGAGCATGAAGATCCGTCTCGGCGGCATGATGGCCGGCAAGGCCGCCCAGAAGCTGGGCATCAACATCACCGCTGTTCCCGCGGCTGAGCTCTATGAGTCCCTGCAGCGCGGCGTCATCGACGGCGGCGAGTTCTCCGGCCCCCGTGCCGACGACTCCCTGAAGCTGCAGGAGGTCGCCAAGTACTGGTGCGCCCCCGCCTGGTACCAGAGCGCCGGCGTGAACGGCGTCATGGTCAACATGGACGCCTGGAACGCTCTGCCCGAGGAGTATCAGACCGCCTTCGAGATGGCCGCCCGTCTGTGCTGCGGTGAGCAGCTCGCCCGTTACTATCACAACGACATGGTCACCACCAACGAGATGATCGACGAGCAGGGCATCACCGTCACCCACCTGAACGACGCCGACTGGCAGACGATCCGTGAGACCTGCCGCCAGACCTACCTCGAGGAGTGCGAGATCAACCCGAACTTCAAGATGGTCTATGACTCCATGCAGGCCTATCGCGAGTCCGCGAACAACTATCGTGACTGGACCGCTGACTACGGCTTCGGCTTCAACAAGTAAGTCTCTCTTTCTTCCCCTTTCCTGTATGCACGCGGCCGTATGGCCGCGTGCATACGGGATTTATGAAGGCGGCTTCACAGCCGCTTAACGCTTAACGCTAAAAAAGGAATTGCTGCCAATGAATATTATTAAAGGCATCTGCAAGGTCATCGACAAGGTGAACGATATTCTCGGCAATATCTTTTCCGTGCTCGTGATCGGGATCCTCGCGGTCATCCTCTGCGAGGTCGTGCTGCGCCGCATTTTCAACAACCCCCAGATCTGGACGCAGGATCTGATCGTCATGCTCTTTGCGGCCTACATCATTCTGATCGCCGCCTACGGCTTCCAGAAGAAGGCCTTCGTGGCGGTCGACGTCGTGTTCGCGATGCTCCCGAAGCTCGTGCAGCACATTCTGCACATCATCACCTATTTTGTCTATCTCGTCCCCTTCGTGTTCTGGATCCTGCCCAAGACCTTCAACTTCTTCATGAAGGCCTTCACCACCAATGAGCTGACCTACTCCGTGTGGGCGGCTCCGACCTGGCCCGTCAAGTTCTGCTTCTTCTTCGGCGTTCTGCTGCTGTGCGTGCAGACCGTCAGCGAGGTGCTGAAAGAACTGATCGCCGCGATCGAGACGGCACAGGGCAAGACAGCCGTACCGGCTGCCGGAGAGGAGGCGACCGCATGATCGCACTGCTGCAGAATCTCGCCGTCGCCATCACCGGCAGCGGCAATATCAAAGTCACGCTGATCCTCATCCTCTTCGGCATGATGATCGCCGGCCTTGTGCTCGGCCAGGAGCTCGCCTTCGTGCTCGGCGGCACCGGCGTCATCGTCGGCGCGATCGCCATGGGCGACTCCGGCGTCACGATCGCCATGACGAAGATCTACGACCAGATGCAGAGCTACTCGATGGTCGCCATCCCGATGTTCGTCCTGATGGCGAACTTCCTGACACACTCGAAGGTGGCAGACGGACTTTTCGAATCGGTCCGCTACCTCTTCGGACCTGTCAAGGGCGGCCTCGGCCTCTCGGTCATTCTGGTCTCCACGGTCTTCGCTGCGACCACCGGCATCGTCGGCGCTTCCGTCGTCACGATGGGCATGCTGTCGCTGCCGATCCTGCTGCGCAGCGGCTACAAGCCCTCGCTCGCCTGCGGCATGGTCTGCGCGGGCGGCTCTCTCGGCATCCTGATCCCGCCCTCGATCATGCTCGTTTCGATGGGCTCCTATGCCGAGGTCTCCGTCGGCAAGATCTTCTTCGCCGCGATCGTTCCGGGCCTGTGCCTCTCGCTCGGCTACATCATCTACATCATGATCGTCACCCGGATCCATCCTGACTGGGGCCCGGCCATGAGCGAGGAGGAGCTCGCTCAGATGCCGCTCAAGCAGCGCATCACCGGCTCCCTCATCAACCTGATCCCGCCGCTGATCCTGATCTTCGCCGTGCTCGGCTCGATCTTCGGCGGCATCGCGACCCCGACCGAGGCCGCGGGCGTGGGCGCGTTCTTCGCGCTGATCCTCGCGATCTTCTATCGTCAGTTCAGCCTCAAGATGCTCTATGAGTCCCTGATCGACACCGCCAAGACGACCGCGATGGTCTTCATCATCCTCTTCGGCGCGGCGGCCTTCACGGGCGTTTTCATGAGCCTTGACGGCGGCCAGATCATCCAGAACTGGGTGCTCGGTATGGGCATCGGCAAGTGGGGCGCCTTCGCGATCATGATGATCATCGTGTTCATCCTGGGCTGCTTCATCGACTGGCTCGGCATCGTGATGATCGTCTTCCCGATCTTCCTGCCGATCATGGACTACTTCGGCTTCGACCGCCTCTGGCTCGTCGCCGTCACCGCGACGCTGCTGCAGACCTGCTTCATGACCCCGCCCTTCGGCTTCGCGCTCTTCTATGTCAAGGGCATCCTGCCGGGCGACGTCAAGATCCAGGAGGTCTACAAGGGCGTCATCCCCTTCATCCTCATCATCATCGCGGTCACTGTGATGTGCGCGGTCTTCCCGCAGGTCGTCATGTGGCTGCCCAACACCATGGCGGCCGGCGCTTAAATTCCCTCTTTTCCTTTCGGGAAACCGAAAGAAGCGCCTTTTCTTAAGTCCTCTTTTCTCCGCTTAAGAACCAAACGTGGTGTGTGGTGTGCGCCTTCTTTCTGTTTTCACCCCCCTTGCGGCACGCCGCAAGGGGGTTTTCTGCATCTGGTTTCCTGTTCTGTTCCTGATATTGCGTATCTGCCGGCCTTTTTCAAAGGATGTTTCTATGAAAAAGCATTTCTTTCCCTGGCCTTGCCTGATCCTCGTTCTTCTGGTCCTGATCCGATCCGCATGATCCGCGATCGATCGTGACCCTGTTTCATTCGATGAGCTTTCGCAGTGGGAGGACGATCTGCTTCAGCTGTATCAGCCACCCGTCTGGAAGGACTCCGACTGGCTGAAGATCGATCTCTCATCCGAGGAAGCGATCTCGATCAACAGCACCCAATCCTACGCAAGCGTCAATGTGGCAAACCCCTCCGTCCCGGAATGAAGCAGGACGAAGGGGTTTATTTGTTTGATGAAAATGTATCAGCGATCCATGAAGTCGGAGACGATGCGGTTGAACTCTTCGGGCTTTTCGAGGAAGAGCAGGTGACCGGAGTCGATCGTCGCCCACTCGGCGCCGGCGATATGGTCGTTCAAAGAGCGGTTCGCGGTCTGCTTGACGCGCGCCTTTTAAAAGCCTCCCGGCCCCGCCGGAATACGGGCGAGCTCGGTGTAGAGCATGCCGTGCTTTCCGCGGTCGGAGCGCATGAGCGAGACCGCCTCCACTCTCATCTCGGCAGGCTCCGGCGCAAGGACCGGCACCGCGCCGCGGGCCTTGCGCAGAAGCGTGATGTGCGGCGAAAAGCGCTTGCGGTCATAAGGGATGCCGCCCTCCGCCAGGGCATGCCGGACCCTGCGCGCGAGCGCGCCGAGCGCCTCGGAGCGATCCAGCCCGGCCCACCACAGGTCGCCGAAGCAGCCCATGCCCGCAAGGTGCAGCGTGAAGGGCGTGAAGGAAACGCCCGCGAGCGCGTCCGATACCGCCTCCGCGTCCGGGTATTCGCCGATGAAGGCCAGCGTCAGATGCAGATTCTCCTCCGGCGTGAAGTTCCCGCGCACGCCGCGCGCATGCAGCGCACGCTGCAGGTCCAAAAGCGCTTCTTTCATTGCCTTTGAAAGCCGGATCGCGATAAAAAGTCTCATAAAGCCCCGCCTTTCCTGATTCGTTCCCGATACGTCAAGCGGCCTCCTTCGGACAGATGATCCGAAGGGGGCCGCTTTGATCCGGTGCTCAGTTCGATTTCGAAGGCTCCTCCGGCGTTTCCTCGGATGGCTCTTCTTTTTTCACCGCGTGCGGTACACCCTTATAATAGGAGGCCGGTGCGGTCGGGAGGTTCTTCGCCCTGAGGCGCCGATCCATCACAAAGTTGGCGAAGGCGAGGAGACAGGCGCAGACCGGAACGCCGAAGAACATACCGGCCACGCCGAAAAACGTTCCGCCGAGCATGATCGCCGTGATGACCCAGAGGCTCGAGAGGCCCGTGTGCCCGCCGAGGATCTTCGGCCCGATGATGTTGCCGTCGACCTGCTGCAAAATGAGAATGAAGATCGCGAAGGTGAGCGCCTTGGTCGGCGAGACGAGCAGGATCAAAAACGCGCTCGGGATCGCACCGAGGAAGGGGCCGAAGTAGGGGATGATGTTCGTGATGCCGACGACGACCGCAACGATCGCCGTATAGGGGATCTGAAGGAGCGTGCAGCAGAGATAACAGAGCACACCGATGATGATGGAGTCGACGATCTTGCCGCGGAAAAAGCCCGAGAAGATATCGTCGGCCCGGCGGG
>CAMNAE010000044.1 GCA_946530565.1 uncultured Oscillibacter sp. | reverse complement strand
GCGGCCGCGACCGGCGAGGATCACGGCATCGCGGCCTGGCGCCTGCTCGCACCCTATACCGAGCTCAAGCTGCGCGAGGACATGCTGCGCGAGGACTGGCGCGCGCTTGCGCAGACCGCACTCGAGACGGCCGCGAGCGAGGGCGTGCCCATGGTGAAGGGCGCGCCGCTCGGCAGCGAGATCACCGACACCGACGGCGGCAGCGCCCTGACGCCGGGCATCTACCTTGCCGTCGTGCGCCCGAAGAACGTTGAAGACCCCGCCGAGTACATGCTGAGCATGTCCGTCGGCAACGGCGAGCGGCGCCAGAGCGTCACGCGCGTTGAAAGCGACGAGTTCCTCTATACCTTCCTGCCCGAGCTCGTTGAGCTCCCGGCCTTCGACGCCGACGAGACGAACCCCTATCACCGTACGATCAGCGTAAAGCCCGAGCGCACGGCGCGCTTCGGCAAGCTCGAGATCGTAAAGACGCTCAAGGGCTTCGGCGGCACGGATCCCCAGGTCTTCCTCTTCGACGTGAACGCGACGCTCGGCGGGCGCAGTGTCTACTCCGACACCGTGACGCTGCGCTTCCGCGCCGAGGGCGAGAAGAAGGCTGTCATCGAGCACATCCCGATCGGCGCGACGGTCACCGTGAAGGAGATTTACTCCGGCGCCTCCTGCGTATTGATCTCCGCGGCCGAGCAGACCGCGCAGATCAGCCTGAGCGAGAACGCGCAGGTACACTTCACGAACGAGTACCGCGAGCAGGAGCTCGTCGGCGGCGCGATCGTGAACCACTTCGAGTACGTGGAGCCCTACGGCTGGGAGTGGACGCAGCAGCTTGAAAACGCTGCAAGGGAGGACTGAGCCATGCGTACGAAACTCAACCTTCTGCTCCTTGCCCTCGTGTGCGCGCTCGTGCTGCAGGGCGGCATCAAAAGCGCCTACGCCTACTTTACCACCTATGTCGAGGCCAGGGGCGGCTACGCGATCGACACCCCCAGCGAGACCGAGGTCAAGGAGGAATTCTCCGCCTGGACCAAGCGCGTCTCTATTAAGAATGAAGGCGACGCGGGCCCGGTGTTCGTGCGCGCAAAGGCGTTCTGCACGGCCAAATACCCGCTGACCTACACCGCTACCGGCGCTTGGACGCTCGCAAGCGACGGCTGGTACTACTACAACGACCCTGTTCCGTCCGGCAGTGAGACGAGCGAGCTGCGCGTCAAGATCGAAGACGTGCCCCGCACCGCCGAGCCCGGCGTGAGCTTCAACGTGGTCGTCGTCTACGAATCGACACCGGTCCGGACGCGTGAGGACGGCACGACCTATGCCGACTGGGGCAATATCAGCGGCAGCGGCGAGAGCCGGCCCGCAACGCCCGGTCAGGAAGGAGGCGCGGCATGAGACAGCGTTTTCATGAGCTGATGCTCTCTCCCGTCACGACGGTGGTCCTCTTCCTGCTCGCGGCCGCGATGCTCGCCACGAGCACCGTCGGCGGCACGCGCGCGGCGCTGAACTTCTACTCCGAGACCTACACATCCCGCGTGCAGATGTACGATATCGGCGTGACGCTGATGGAAAACGGCGACCGGATCAGCTGGCGCGACTACGGCTCTCAGGCCGACGGCACCTGGGTCGAGCACACGGGCGCCCTGCTTGAGAACATGCTGCCCTCCGGCGGCAAGGCGAAGACCGGCAAGGCCTACACCGAGGAGCTCAGCGTGCGCAACAGCGGCACGATCGACGAGTACGTCCGCGTGAACGTGTACCGTTACTGGGTCAACCGTGACGGCGACAAGGTCCGCGAGGCGGATCCCGCGCTCATCAAGCTGAACTTCATCAATTCCTCCGACTGGGAGATCGACGAGGAGGCCTCCACCCGCGAGCGCACGGTGCTCTACTACACGCACCTTCTGCCCTCCGGCGCCGAGACCGTGCCCTTTACCGACACCCTGACGATCGACGAAAACGCGCTGGACTTCGAGGAGAACGGCCTCAAGTTCCAGATCGAAGTCGAGGTCAACGCGGTGCAGACCCACTCCGGCGACGACGCGATCCGCTCGGCCTGGGGCCGCCAGGCTGAGACCGGCGACGGCGCGCTGGGACTCGAGTAAGGAGGCTGCCATGAATTTCAAACGACTCCTTGCGGCGGTCCTGACCCCCGCGCTTCTGTGCTCCTGCGCCCTGGCCGAAAGCTTCACCGGCGCCGATGGCTGGGCCGTCCGCTTCCTCCCCGAGGAGCGGATGGAGAGCACGTTCAAATCCTCGTCGCTCACCGACGCGCTCTCGCATCTGGAGCCCGGCGATGACGTGACCTTCACGATCACGCTCCAGAACCAGCACGAGACCGAGGTCGACTGGTACATGACCAACAAGGTGCTCTACTCGCTCGAGGACCGCAGTGAGAACAAGGCCACGAACGGCGGCGCCTACACCTACCACCTTACGTATACGAACGCTGCGGGCGAGGAGCGGATCCTCTTCAGCTCCGACACCGTCGGCGGCGAGATCATCAGCGCGGCGGGCGAGGGCCTGCACGAGGCGACCGACGCGCTCGAGGATTTCTTCTACCTGGACTCCCAGACGACCGGGCAGCAGGGCACGATCCGCCTGCGCGTGTCGCTCGACGGTGAGACCCAGGGCAACGACTATCAGGATACCCTGGCCGACCTTGCGATGAACTTCGCGGTCGAGCTTAAGACCCCGGGCGCCGAGGTGCCGCGCATCGTGGTGCAGACCGGCGATCTTTTGAAAATGGGTCCGATGTATCTTGTCATGATGGTCAGCGGCGTACTCTTCCTGCTCCTCGCGCTTGACAGTGTCCGCCGCAGACGCCGCGAGAAAGCGAGGCGGTCGCGGTGAAACGGCATTTGAAGATCCTTATGCTCCTGCTCGTGCTTGCGCTCGCGCTCGGCGTGAGCGCCGCGGCGGCCGACTATGACTACACCGTGCGCATTTACGCCGGGCAGCAGGGCACGATGGTGGGGGGCGAAGACAACGGCGACGTGCTCGTCTACCACCGCGCTTACGGTGAACGTGTGACCTTCAACCTCTCGCAGGTGCAGATCAAAGACGGCAGCAAGTACTATGTCAAGGGTCTGCATGAGAGCGGCAAGGACATCAAGGAAATGATGCCCTCGAACTTCGCCGTCACCCGCGATCAGGACTACGTCGTCGTCTACGGCATCCTGGGCGACGCGGTCGCCTACACGATCCGCTATGTCGACTGGCGCGGCAACGAGCTCGCGCCGAGCGAGACCTACTACGGCAACGTCGGAGACAAGCCGGTCGTCGCGTACCTGTACATCGACGGCTACATGCCCCGGTACTACAACATCACCGGCATTCTGAGCGACAACTCGGCCGAAAATGTCTTCACCTTCGTCTATGTCCCGATCGGCGGCGTCCGGCCTGAGGGCCCGGGCGTGACCGTTGCGGGCGGCCGGGATGAAACCGGCGGCGGCCAGGGCGGAGGCGGTGCCGGCGGAGGCCAGAGCGGCGCCGGCGGCGGCCAGAACGGTGAAGGCGGCCAAAGCGGTGAAGGCGGCGAAGGCGCCGGTGAGGGGATCGAGGAATACGAGCCCATCACTGAGCCCGAAGAGATCCTCGACCTCAGCGTGCCTCTTGCCAACGGGACCTACGGCGACCGTCTCACGGTCGGCAAGATCCTCGGTTCTCTCTCTCCTGAGGCGCGCATCTTCAGCGCCATCGGCGTCGGCGCGATCGCGCTGCTGCTGATCCTCTTCTTCCTGTTCCGGAAAAAGAAGAAGGATGAGGACGAAGAAGGCGAAGGGGAGCCCGGGACCGGACAAGGAAGCGAAGCATCATGAAAACAAATACGTTGCCGTCTCAAAAGCGCAGCGGATCAGGGGGCGGGAAGATCCTTCCCGCCCTCTTCAATCTCATCGGCACGCTGATCTTGCTCGCGGTCATCGCGACCTATCTGCCGCTCACGCTGCCGCAGAACCTGGGCTATCAGGTCTACCATGTCGTGAGCCCGAGCATGGAGCCGGCGATCCCGGTCGACAGCGCGATCTATGTGCGCTACCTGCCGCCCGAGGAGATCGTCGAGGGCGATGTGATCGCCTTTTTCCACGACAACGCGATCGTGACGCACCGCGTCGTGCGCAACCAGACGGTCATGGGCGAGATCACGACCAAGGGCGACGCGAACCCCGGCGAGGACTTCACGCCCGTGAACTACAACAATGTTCTGGGCCGCGTGGAGCTCAGCATCCCGAAGATCGGCGCACTCATGCGCGTCTATACGAGCCAGCTCGGCAAGCTCTATGCGCTCATCCTGGCCGCCTGCGGCGTGCTCTTCAACCTCGTCGCCGGCCGCATGCGCGACCGCCAGCGCGAAAAGCTGCGCCAAAGGCTCGAGGAGCAGATGCTCTCCGGTCAGCGCTGAGGCGCCCCTGGCGCCAAAGGGGGGCTGTTGATGTTCAAAAAGATCCTGATGGCCGCGCTGCTGCTCGTCTTCATCGGCAGCATGGGCGCTGCGGTATTCAGCCAGATACAGTACCGAAGAAACGCTGCCGTCTATGAGACGGCGGCGGATTCCTATACGGAAAGCCGCACGGAAGGTCCGGCCGCGGCGCAGAGCGCCCCGGCAAGTGCCCCGGCGGCAGTGCCGGAGGCCGAGGCGGCTGCGGGCGGGGAAGAGAAGCTCCTGGCCCCGATATCCGTGGATTTCAGGGCGCTGCAGGAGATCAACCCCGATGTCGTGGGCTGGATCTACTGTGAAGACACCGTCGTCAACTACCCGCTTCTCATGGGTGAGACCGACGACGACTACATCCACACGACCTACACCGGCGAGGAGAGCCCGGCCGGGTCGATTTTCATCGAATCGCAGAACCTCAGGGACTTTCAGGACGCGAATACGATCATCTACGGCCACCACATGCGCGACGGCTCGATGTTCGCCCTCCTGAAGCGCTACGCGGATCAGAGCTATTACGAGGCGCATCCGGTCTGGTGGATATTGACCCCGGAGCAGGACTACCGCGTCGATCTCTTCAGCGCGTATACGACCTCGGCCTATTCCGATACCTATACGATCTATCCCGCGCAGGGCCCGGACTTCGACGCCTATCTTGAAAAGGCCGCGCGGCAGTCGGATTTTGAAAGCGGCGTCGAATGGGATCCCTACGGGCGCTATGTGCTGCTTTCGACCTGCGCCTATGATTTCGATCAGGCGCGCTATGTCGTCCACGGGCTCCTGACGCCCGCGGACTCCGCCGGCGGTGCGGAAAAACGATCTTAAAAACCACTTCACGAGGGGGCGATGCTTTTGCGGCGGGTACTTCTTGCGGCGGCGCTGATGCTGCTGCTCTGTTCCTGCGGCGGCAGCGCCCCCTCTTCCGCTGGCGAAACCGACGCCTCCCGTGCGGGGAGCGAGACACTTTTGCCGAAACCGCCAGAGGAGTTCACGCCCTACGCCGCGCCGCCCCTGCTCGGAGCGGCTTTTCATGTAGAGGCGGCCGCGGGCGAAAACGGCGCGCTGCTGGATCTCTCGGCGCTCGCCGACGGCTATGTCGCCGTGTCGGTCGAAGCCGACGCGCGCATCAAGCTGCAGGTAAAGTACGGCGAGGAGACCTATAACTACGATGTCGCCTCCGACGGCACCCCCTCGTGCTTCCCGCTCCAGAGCGGCGACGGGACCTATCTCTTCCGTGTGATGAAGAACGTCTCCGAGAGCAAGTACATCGAGATCTACGCCAAAGAGGCCGATGTGAAGCTGAAGGACGGATACCAGCCCTTCCTGCGGCCAAGTGATTATGTAAACTACTCCGAGGACTCCGCCTGCGTTCAGAAGGCGCGGGAGCTCGCCAAGCAGGCGCCGGACGCGCTCGGGCTCGTCGGGCAGGTCTACGCCTTTGTGACGGGCGGCGTGCGCTACGATACCGAGAAGGCGCAGAGCGTTCAAAGCGGCTATCTCCCAAAACCCGACGAGACGCTCGCAACGGGGCAGGGCATCTGCTTTGACTACGCGGCGCTCGCCGCGGCGATGCTCCGCTCGCAGGGGATCCCCTGCAAAATGATCTTCGGCTATGTGTCTCCGGGCAATGTGTACCACGCCTGGAACATGTTCTATACAGCCAAGACCGGCTGGGTAACGGTGAAATTCGAGGTCAGGGGCGAGAGCTGGAACCGGCTGGATCTCACCTTTGCTGCCAACGGCCAGGACGATGTCTTTATCGGCGACGGCAGCAACTATACGGACCTTTTTGTCTATTAAGGGGGCGGCGCATATGGCAATCAAGCTTTTGGACGCGCTCGGCGTGAGCGCCTTCTGCGAGAGCATGGGCATGCTGGTACAGTCCGGCATCGCGACCGACGAGGCGGTTTCGCTTTTAAAGAGCGAAAAGCGCGGCGGGACACTTGAGCAGGGGCTCGAGGTCATGGAGCGCGAGGTCCAGGAGGGGAAAAGCCTCTCGCAGGCGATGGAGACGAGCGGCATCTTCCCGGACTACTGCCGCCACATGATCGCGGCCGGTGAGCGCTCCGGACGGCTCGAGGACATCTTGTTCCGTCTCTCGCGCTACTACGCCCAGCAGAAGACGATCGCCGAAAAGCTCAGAAGCACGATCCTCTACCCGGCGACGATGCTGATCCTTGTGATCATCGTGCTCGTCGTCATGCTCACAGCGGTGCTCCCGGCCTTCAACGGGGTCTATGAGAAATTGACCGGCTCGCTTGCGGCCTCGGCCTACGGCTATATCCGCGGGGCATATGTGCTCTGCGCCGTCATCCTCGCCCTTACGCTGGTCCTTGCGCTGCTGCTCTTTGCGGGAGTGCTTCTATGGCGCGCCGGGCGGCGGGAGACGGTCGAACGGGCGCTTCGAAAGCTGCCGATCTTCGCCTCCGTCTTCGATTCGCTCGCGATGTTCCGCTTCACAGGCGCGCTTTCGACCTTTTTGGCAAGCGGCGAGATGCAGGATGAGGCGGTGCTCATGAGCATCCCGATGGCCGAGAGCGCGCATCTCGAGGAGAAGCTCAAAAGATGCGCCGAACGCATGGAGGAGGGCCACAGCATCGCCCGGGCCGCCTGGGACGAGGACCTCTTCGAGCCGGTCTACGGCCGGATGCTGCTCGCCGGCGAGCGCAGCGGCAGCCTTGAAAACGTGCTCGGACGGCTCACGGAGCTCTATGAGGAGCACTGCGGAGCGACGGTCGACCGCGTGGTGAGCACGGTGGACCCGATCCTCTCGGGCGTGCTGATCGTGACGGTGGGGCTGAGTCTGCTCAGTGTCATGCTCCCGCTCATCGGCATGATGAACGCCGTGGGCTGAGGTGCGGCCATGTATATCGACGTAAAACGGCGGCCGGCCTGGCTCCTTGCGCTGCTTGTCCTGATCGCGGCGCTGCTGCTTTGCGCGCTCGCGCTCCGGGCGTCCCGCGGCGGCGAGGTGAGCGAGGAGAGCGCGCAAGCGATCCGCGAGGCCGTGCGCCGGAGCGCGCTGCAGTGCTATGCGGTCGAAGGCGTGTACCCGCCGAATCTCAAGTACCTCACCGAGCACTACGGCCTTGTTGTGAATGAAGAGGATTTTTACATCAGCTATGACGCCTTTGCCTCGAACCAGCCGCCCGACATCCGGGTGCGGCCGCGGCAGCACGGCTGAAAACAGCGAAAGGAGGGAAGCGGCAGGATGACAAAACGCGGTGACTATCAGGGACTCTACTCGATCGGCATGGCGGCGCTGTTTCTTTGCGGCTTTTTCCTGCTGCTCATCTTCGGCGCCCGGAGCTACCTTGCAGCGGTCGACGCGCAGGACGAAAACCACTCAGACCGGACGCTGCACGCCTATTTCGCGACGAGCGTCCACGCAGGCGACAGCGCGGGCGGGGTCTTCGTGCGCGAGAGCGACTTTGGCCCGGAGATCGTGATCGCCGACGGCGACACGGGCGTGGGACTGCATATCTACTGCGCGGGCGGGCAGATCCTGGAAGAGTACGCCCCGCTCGAGCAGGCTCCGGACCCGGAGCGCGCGCAGAGCATCGCCGCGACGGAGGTCTTTTCCGTGGAGACCGAGGGGGAGGACCTCCGCATCACCACCGACGCGGGCACGGTCTTTCTTCACCTGAGAGCAGGAGGTGCCGCATGAGCGAAAACAGAAGCGGCGGCAGCTCAGCCGTCACGGGCTTTTACATCGAGACGCTGCTCCTGACCGCCGTTTTCATCGCGGTGATCCTGATCCTGACGCAGGTCTTTGCCGCGAGCCGCAGCCAAAGCCGCGAAGCGCAGCGCCTGAACGACGCCGTCGCGCTCGCAGCGAACGCGGCCGAGCTGGTGGCCGCGTCGGATTCCGCCGGGCAGCTTCTGGAGCGGATGGGCGGAAGCGGCGCCGCGGCGCTCGATGGAAGCATGATCACCGCGCGCTTTGACGCGTCTCTTGCCCCGGACCCTGAGGGCGCGTATACGCTCACGGCGACCTGGGAGGAGACGGGCGGCGGGCTCGTGGAAAGCGAGATCCGCGTCTTCGGCGACGCGGCGGAGCCGATCTATACGCTTGTGACCGCGGTGTATCTCGGAGAGGGGGCGGCGTCATGAGACATGTACCGGTGAAGCTCGGTCCGCTCGCGCTGCTCTTTGCGGTGATCGCGATCTGCCTGACGACGCTCGCGGTGCTCACCTGGTCGACGGCGCTGGCCGACGGCCGGCTCGCCGCACGCTATGCTGAAACGGTCGCGGAGCGCTACGCCCTTGAGCGTGAGGGCCAGACGCTGCTGCGCGACGCGGCGGCGGGTGACCGCGGGGCGTTTTCAAAGGCCAACGACGGAACGTATGAGACCGTGCTCTCCCGCGGGGACGCGCGCCTTTCGATCCGCCTTGCGGCAGACGGCCGCGTGCTTTTGTGGCGGCACACGATGGAATGGACAGAGGACACGAGTCTCGGCACGCTTTGGCCGGGGCTCGGCGGATGAAGAGAAGTGGAGGGTGGCTATGAACTTTCAGGAGATACTGCGCATGGCGGTGGAGGTCGGCGCGGCGGACGTATTTTTGATTGCGGGGCTTCCGGTGACGATCAAGCGCGGCGGGCACCAGGAGCGCCTGCCGGGCGATAAGCTGCTGCCGGACGCGATCGCGGAACTCGTCGATACGATCTACGTGCTCGCGCGGCGAGAGCGCACGAATCTCGACCGCGGGCTCGACGATGATTTCTCGTTCTCGATCTCGCAGCTCGGGCGTTTCCGCGTGAACGTATTCCGGCAGCGCGGCTCGCTCGCGGCCGTGATCCGGGTCATCCGCTTCGGCCTGCCGGACCCGGAAAAGCTCGGCATTCCCGAAAGCGTCCTCTCGCTCGCCGACAATAAAAAGGGCCTTGTGCTGATCACGGGCTCGGCCGGCACCGGCAAGTCGACGACGCTTGCGTGCATGATCGACCGCATCAACCACAGCCGCGACAGCCACATCATCACGATGGAGGACCCGATCGAGTACATCCACCGTCACGACAAGTCGATCGTGACGCAGCGCGAGATCTCGATCGACACCCCGGGCTATCTGGACGCCCTGC
>CAMNAE010000043.1 GCA_946530565.1 uncultured Oscillibacter sp. | reverse complement strand
AGTCACGGTCGTGTTGTCCGCGGCCCAGGTGTATTCCGGCGTGCCGTAGCTGTGGCCGAGCACGGGGATCGTCGTGCGCTCGCGGCTGAGCTCCTGATTGCAGGTGCTGCAGTACACGACCGCATCATACTTGCCCTCCGCCCTGCAGGTCGCCGGGATCTCGTTTTCACGCTGCGGATCTCCCGGCGTGTGGCCGGTGGCCGGGATCGTTATATGCGTGCGGCTGAGCACCAGGCCGCAGCTGCTGCAGCTCACGACCGTATCATAGCCGCCGTCTACCGTGCACTTCGCCGCCGTCTCATTTCTGCGCTGCTCCGCGCCGGGCGTGTGGCCCGTGGCGGGGATGGACCAGCTGTTTGCGGCGATCTCGGTCGTGCCGGCGGCGTCTGAGAAGTATTTATAGCAGCCGCTGCATTTCCAGTATGCGCTCCTGCCCTCTGTCTCACAGCCGGCGGGGATGGCTTCGGTCTTTACAAGGCTGTGGACGTGGATGAGTTGGGGGATGACGACCTGCTTCGTCTGGGTCTTGAAGTGCGTGTTTGTAAAGGCCGCCGTCCAGGTGCCGATGCCCGTAGCGTTTTCGGTCGCGGGGGTGGTCTCGGCGTAGGTCGTTGATACGGTCTCTTCGATCACGTGCGCTGCGTCATGCGCGCAGACTGCCTGCGCGGTCACGGCCGTATTGTCGGCGGCCCATTCATAGTCCGGCGTGCCGTAGGCGTGGCCGAGCGCCGGGATCGTCTTGCGCTCGCGGCTGAGCTCCTTGCTGCAGGCGCCGCAGTACACGACCTCATCATAGCCGCCGCCTTCCGTGCAGGTCGCCGCCTCCTCGTTCTCGCGCTGCGCCGTGCCCGGCTTGTGGCCGAGCGCCGGGATGACCCAGCTGTCCGCCGCGATCTCGGCCGTGCAGCTTTCGTCGGAGAAGAACTTGCCGCAGACCGCGCAGGTCCAGTACGCGCTGCTGCCCTCTGTCTCGCAGCCCGCGGGCACGGCCCGGGTCGCTCTGGGGCTGTGGCCAACGATCCTAAACCTACCGACTGTTGTTGGATACGAAACGCGATAGTTGCCCTGTTGGGTCGCGCCTGAGGCGCGAATCGCATAAAAAGTATTAGGTGTTTCGCCCGCGTCGCGCGTCAGCGTATACTCGATCGTGTCGGAGCCGCAAAGGCCGGTGACGGTCGCGGTCAGCGCGGGGTCCGGCTCTCCCACATGCTTTGATAGCGAGTCCGGCACGACCGTGACCTCCTTCGGCTCGATCGTGAGCGTCAGCGTGGTCAGGAAGGGCTCGAAGGTCGCGGTGTCGTCCGGGGTAAAGATCACCTGCTTTACGCCGCTGTCGGAGACGTTTTTGCGCGTCTGGCCGGAGGCGAAGGACCATTTCCCCTGAATGCTTTCTCCAGCAGAGGTCGCCGTGCCGAGGATGGCGTCATCCGGCACGTCCGCGCCGCTGTAGGTCACGGTCAGGTCTTCCGCCTGCACCTTAAGCACCGGCTTTGCGTTGACCGTCAGCGCAACGCTGCGAAAAGCGCCGGCCGCGTTCGAGCAGTATCCCTCGCCCTTGCGTTCGTTGAGCAGCTTGAGCGTATAGCTCCCCGGCTGCAGGGTCTCCGGAAGGGTGAACCGCGCCGTGCCGTCTGCGGACGTCAGCGGCCCCACTCTGCCCCAGCCGAGGGCTCCGCCGTCTGCGTCGAAGAGCAGCACCGTCAGGTATTCCTGCGCTCCGTACTGCGCGCCGCTGTAGGAAACGCTCACCGTACCGCCGGCCGAGGTCTCCAAAGCGCTCTCCGCTACGGAAAAGCCGCTGCGTGCGTCGTCCAGAAGGGTCAGCCGCCACATCCGATTCGGATTTTCCGGGAACGCCGCGATCTGGCCGGAAGTGCCCGGATCGCCGCTTGAGGGGCTCACCATCACAACGCGCGCCGGATCGAGATTGCAGGCGGGCCGTATGTTTGACCACTCCAATGGGCTGGCATAGCTCACTTTGCCCGCGTCCGCCCAGTCGCCGCCCTCTTTTACCACGCCGATCAGATCCGCATAAGTCGGATAGGCCGAGCGAAGGTACCAGTGACTCAAAAAGAACGCGGAGCGATCCTGACTGTCGGTAAAATAGGTCTCGGATTCCCTGGCGGAGAGCAGGAAGAAGTGCTCGCCTTCCACCGATGTCGGGTCGAAACCGGCGTAACTTTCGGTTTCCGTAATGGTCGTCGTCCGGAGCGCGGCCCGCTCGACGGCGTCGGTATGGGCGTCATACAGCGCGACGCATTGATTCTGCGCGTCGCTGCCCTTCCAGGCGTTCGAACCGTCCTCGTCGAACTTGGCGTAGGTGCCGCTGTTCGAGAGCAGCAGAATTTCATCCGCGGCGCTGCTGTCGGGGAGCTTCACGTCGCCCGCGGGGGAGATCACGCGCCATTGGACCGCAGAGCTCCCGTTCTTCCAGTAAAAGACCAGATCCTGCGTTCCGAGGTCGGAAATATCCACCGTCGCTGCGCGCACAGTGAACGAAGCGGTCTTTGTTCCCGTATAGCGCCCCGCGCCGGTGAGCGTCAGCGTATAGCTGCCGGGTTCCCGGACGGGCGACGGGGAGATGCTGAGCGTATAATCACTGCCCCTGGTCAACGCGGTCCCGTCCGCTGCCGTTACGCTGCAGGCGGGCTCGATCTCGCTGCCCGTATAGACATAGTCGGACGAAAGGCCGCTCACGGAGGCGTTTTTAAGATCGAGCGGGTCGAGCTGTGAGGCGAGCCGGAACCGCAGCTCGGCGAGCTGAAACTCTCCGCTGCCGGTCTTGCTCACCTCAAAGCGGAAATACTGCCAGGCGGCGTTTTTGACGTCGAGACCGAATTCGCAGTCCTGCGAATTGACCGCCTGCAGCGTCGTATCGCCCGTGACCGCCGCGATGGTCGTCCAGTCGTCCGCGGCGTTTTTCTTCGCTTTGATGCACCAGTCTTTGGGGTTGCGGTGCGCGTAATTTGCCGTATCGTGGCCTGTCGTCAGAATGTATGCCTCAGGCGTGATCGCCTCCGCGCTGTGGAATTCGATGAACAGCGTTTCGTGGATCTCGCAGCCCCATTTCGTGGCGGGGTCGCCGTCGAGCAGATAGCCGTAATACCCGTCGCCCCAGTGCGATGAGGTCCCTGCGTCCACGGTGTAGGACGTGTAGATCTCGCCTGCAGCGCCGCCCGGTTCCGCTTCCGCGGCCTTGGCTCCTGCCGTCGCAAAGCTCAGAAGGCCCGGCAGCAGGGTCACAGCCAGGGCAAGCGCCATGAAAGAGGGCAGCCTGCCCCCGAGCGCTCCGCCGCTCCTCCTTTTGCGGCCGATTGTTTCCTTTGCTCGCATTGGATCATCTCCTTTGACTCATTGGCTCGTCTGAGAATCTGAGAATCTATGAATCATTATAGGAGCTTCTGTTCTTGAAAAATACATACCAAAAGTATACTCTTATGGTGATCGGAACCGTTTTTCACTGAAAAACGAAAAGAGTATACTTTTCGCATCCTGTGCTCCCGGCTCGGGTGTGCTATCATCAGGTCAAAAGGGATCATCTGCTGTTGAGGTAAGCTTCATGAAAAATATTACTGCTGCCGAATCGGACAATACATCGGAGCTTCGGATCCGGCTCTTCCGGATCCTCGGGACCGGCGGCGTCATCGTGAGCCTGATCGCGGGCGCCCTCAACTTCATCCTGGGTCTTCCGCTCCTGAACACCCTGCTCTGCTGGGGCGCGGCGCTTCTGGCGCTCATCCTCCTCGTGTATGCGGCCCGGAGCGGGAAATACCGCCTGTCCATGATGCTCACCATCGTGCTGGTCTTTTTCCTCGCCTTCACCGCGCTGTTCTTCTCCGGCGGGGGCTACAAGGGCGGCATGCCGCTTTATTTCATCCTGGCGGTGGTCTTTACCGCCTTTATGCTGGAAGGGCCGCAGATGCCGGTCTTCGTCCTGGCCGAGGTCTGCTGGTACAGCTTCCTCTGCCTTGCGGCCTACAGGCATCCGGAGGCGGTGCACCCCTTTACGGACGAGCGGAAGATCCTGACGGACATCCTCATCGCCCTGCCGGTGGTCTCCGCGGCCCTGGCCGTTACCATGTATCTGCAGCTGCGCTTGAACCGCAGCAAGCAGGAGGAGCTGGACCGGGCGCGGCAGGAGGCGCTCTCCGCCAGTGAGGCGAAAACGGCCTTTCTTGCCAACATGAGCCACGACATCCGCACGCCCCTCAACACCGTGATCTCCATGAATGAGCTGATCGCGGAACGCACGGTCTCCGATGAGATCCGCGGCTGGACCGACAACATCCGCATCTCCTGCAGGATCCTGCTTTCCCTGATCGAGGACATCCTGGACATCTCCCGGATCGAATCCGGCAGGATGCGGCTTCCGGAGGCGCCGTATCTGACGGCGCAGCTTTTAAAGGAAAGCGAGACCATGTGGAAGGACAGCGCAAGACGAGCCGGACTTTCCTTCCGGCTGGAGGCGGAGGAGTCGCTTCCGTCCGTTATGTTGGGAAACGTGGAGGCCATCCGGAAGATCGTCAACAACCTCGCCGGGAACGCCGTGAAATACACGGACCGGGGCGGCGTCACGCTGCGCTTTCTGCGGGAGGACGCCGGGCGCGACATCGTGCTCCGGATCGAGGTGGAGGACAGCGGCATCGGCATTGCCCCGGAGGATCTCGAGCGGGTCTTTCTCCCCTTCGAGCGCGGAGCCCTGCAGTCCTCGGGCAGCTACGAGGGCACGGGCCTCGGCCTTGCCATCGTGAAGGATCTGGCGGAGGAGATGCAGGGGACGGTGCGCTGTGAGAGCGCGCCCGGGAAGGGCAGCCGCTTCACCGTCCGCATCCCGCAGCGGGTGCAGGATCCCGCGTCCGTCGGCCAGAGGAGCGACTGGTCTTCGGTCTCGCCCAGAACGGAGCCCTTCGCCAGCATCCTGGCGCCGGACGTCAGGATATTGGTGGTCGATGACAACGAATTCAACCGGCAGGTCATGTGCGATCTCTTAAAACCCACGCTGATCCGCACCGACGATGTGGAAAGCGGCAGGGAAGCGCTGGAAATGCTGGAGATCCGGGACTATGACCTGATCTTCATGGATATCATGATGCCGGAGATGGACGGCAGAGAGACGCTGCGCCGGATCCGGGAGGAGCATCCGGAGCTTGAGACCCCCGTGGTCGCCCTGACCGCGGACGCCCTTGCGGGCACAAGGGAAAAACTGATCCATGAGGGCTTTGCGGACTACCTTGCAAAGCCTGTCAGCATGCGGGAGATCGGGGAAATGCTGATGCGTCAGCTCGGGGAACGGGTCCGTCTGGTCCGGGACCCCTCCTTCCGCAAGCTCCCGGAGGAAGAGCAGGCGAAGCTTTCCGAACGGCTCCTTCCGTGCCATATCCACCTGGAGGACGCCCTGGAGCTTGACGGCGGTTCCGTCGACAATCTCCGGATGCGGGCGGAGCATTTCCTCCGCTTCAAAGAGGAGCTATATAGCCTGAGCGGGGCCGCCGCCTCCGGCGGCAGCGGCGGGGCGGCGATCGCGGAAGATGCGCTCTTCCACTTTGTCCACACCCTGAAAGCGGCCGCGAAAGGCATCGGGGCAAGAGACCTTGCGGCGCTTTGCGCATATATGGAACGGCACCGGGATGAGACGGCGCTGCTCACGCTGACGCTTCCCGTTCTGAGCGCGGAGTACGACACGGTCGGCCGGGGGGAGGCGCTGCTGCTGGAAGCGCTGGAGGTATTCGGTCAGAAAGCGGCACCGGACGCATGAAGAGAAGGGAATGACATGGAGGCAAGAAACAGGATCCTGATCGTGGATGACGACCATGGGACGCTGGCGATGATGCAAGAGGCGCTGCAGCCCTTTTACGATGTGCTGACGGCGGATTCGGGAGAATCGGCTCTGGCCTTATTGAAAGGCTCCGCAGGGCCGTCGCTCCCCGACTTGATCCTTTTGGATATCAGCATGCCAGGGATGAACGGCTATGAAGTGCTGGATCGACTGGAGGCGGAGGAAGCGCTCAGGAAGATCCCGGTGGTGTTCCTGACCGGCCTTACGGACGAGCAGGAGGAACTGAAGGGGCTTTCGCAGAATGTGCTGGATTACCTCAAAAAGCCGGTCGGAATGCGTGTGCTGCTGCTGCGCCTCCGGCACTACCTGAACCTGACAGCGGCCCGCAGCGGCGCCGGGATCCTGGATGAAAAAAAGCTTTCCGCCCTTCTGGAGCCCCTGACCGGCCGGGAATCAGACGTCGCCGGGCTGATGGCACAGTTCCGCTCCGACCGGGAGATCTCGGAGATGCTGAATATCTCCATGCCCTACACCAAGAAGCTGGTAGGCGTCGTCAAGGAGAAAATGGGCCTCGAAAAGCGCGGCGACATCCGAAGGTATCTGAAATGAGTCAAAAATAAGCCTGTCATCCTGAGGAGCGCAGACGACGAAGGATCTGTCTTCAGACGAACCGTGTTCCGGTGAAGAACACCGTGCGTCTGAGGACAGATCCTTCGTTTTTTTCAGGATGAAGCGTCGCTATGTCCCAACGGATCATGCCTGCACTTTAGAGCGCGCAGGGGACCTCGCCGGAGGCAGTCAGGAGCGACGCCTCTTTGAAGCCCGCGGCCCTTGCAATCTCAGCGGCGGCATCGTAGGCGTAGACGATCCCGCCCGCGTCGTGCGCGTCGGCGGTCAGGATGATCCGACCGCCCATCTCCCGCCAATCTTTCAGCAAAAAGAGCGCGGGGTAGGGGGTGTCCCGGTAGCCGCGGCGCATGCCGCCGGTGTTGATCTCAAGGAGCGTTTTTTCGGGATCCGCCCGGTGCAGCGCGCCGAGCGCGGCGCGGGTATAGCGCGCATCCGATTCAGGGAAGAGCCGGTCGCCGCGGTTCAGCTTGCGGATGAGGTCGATGTGCCCGAGGATCGTGGGCTTGCGCTCCGCCATGGCGCCGACGGCTTCAAAATACCGCTCCGTCACCGCGAGCGCGTCGCCGCCGCAGAGCCGATCGCGCGCGGAGAGAAACTGCTCTTCATCCCAGTCCGCGGCGTAAAACGCGCCGTCAGGAGCGCGCAGATAGTGCACCGAGCCGATCCAGTAGTCAAAGCCGGAGGGGGCCAGCGCAGAGGTGGAGTCCAGCTCGATGCCGCAGAGGATCTCCATGCGCCCGGCGTAGTCTTTTTGAAGCGCGGCGACAGTCGCGCGATATTCCGTCACGTCGTCCGGCAGCACGAAGCCGACGTCATAGGGGGAGGGTGTCGGGGAGTGGCAGGAAAAGCCGAAGTACTGTACGCCTGCGGCATACGCGGCGGCGGCCATCTCGGCGGCCGTCGCCCTGCCGTCGCAGAGCGTGCAGTGCGTGTGCACCGAGCAGTGTTCGGGCCGCAGGATCATTGCATGCGCTCCTGCTTGACCTTGTGGTCGATCACGTGGCGCTTTTCAAGCTCGCGCGCGATGTCCTCAAGCGTGATACCCTGCTGCACCATCAGAACCATCACATGATAGGCAAGGTCCGCGATCTCGTAGATCGTCTCCTCTTTATCCTCCTTGCGCCCGGCGATGATGACCTCGGTGCACTCCTCGCCGACCTTCTTTAAGATCTTGTCGAGCCCCTTTTCAAAGAGATAGCTCGTGTAGCTGCCCTCCTGCGGGTCCGTGAGACGGCCCCTGAGCAGCTGATAGAGCCCCTCGTAGCTGAACTGCCGCAGCTCCTCGGAGACATAGACCGGCTGGAAGAAGCAGCTCTCGGCGCCGGTGTGGCAGGCGGGGCCGTCCTTTACGACCTCAACAACGAGCGCGTCCGCGTCGCAGTCGGCCGTGATCGAGACGACGTGCTGCACGTTGCCGCTCTCCTCGCCCTTGCGCCAGAGACACTGGCGGCTGCGGCTGAAGAACACCGTGCGGCCCTCGGCGATCGTGAGCGCGAGGCTCTCGGCGTTCATGTAGGCCAGGGTCAGGACCTGCTTGCTGTAGTGATCCTGCACGATGGCGGGGATCAGGCCCTTTTCGTCAAATTTGAGCTCCATGGGGAACACCTCTTTGTGCGAAAGATTTACAAAAAGCGTATCTTCTGTGTCATAGCGTGCGCGGAGGAGAGAAACCCCTCAGTCAGCCCTTCGGGCTGCCAGCCTCCCTTTCAGGGGGGCCGAAACGAGGGGACCGAACCCTTTCAGGGGGGCTTATGCGGCTGCGACTGAGGGGTCCAAAACGTTGCGCAGTGCAGTATGGGGGCTTATGCGGCTGCGGCAGGGGTCACAGCCGCACGGGGATGCCGGCGGCGTGCAGTTGGCGCTTGAGCTCCGCGATCTCCACCTGGCGGGAGTGGAAGATGCTCGCGGCGAGGCCGGCGTCGATGCCTTTGTGTGCAAAGAGCGTGATGAAGTCCCCGATCTTCCCGGCGCCGCCGCTCGCGACGATCGGGACCTTCACCCGCGCGGCGAGGGCATCCAGCATCTCAAGATCAAAGCCCTGCCTGACGCCGTCGGTGTCGATCGAGTTCAGAACGATCTCGCCGGCGCCGGCGGCCGCGCCCCGCTCGGCCCAGGCGAGCGCGTCGATGCCCGTATCCTCACGCCCGCCCTTGGCAAAGAGCCGGAACTGCCCGTCCACGCGCTTTACATCCATCGAGAGCACGACGCACTGGTCGCCGTAGCGCTTCGCGGCCGCGCCGATCAGGCCCGGGTCGGCGATCGCGCCGGAGTTCACCGAGACCTTGTCGGCCCCGCATTTCAGGACGCGGTCGAAATCATCGAGCGTGCGGATCCCGCCGCCGACGGTGAGCGGGATGAAGACCTCGCCCGCGACGCGCTTTAGTACGTCGGTAAAGAGCGCGCGGCCCTCGTAGGAGGCCGTGATGTCGTAGAAGACGAGCTCATCGGCCCCGGCGCCGGAGTAGAAGCGGGCGAGCTCCACCGGGTCCGCGACCTCGCGGAGTCCCTGAAAGTTCGTGCCCTTCACGACTCTCCCGTCTTTGATATCCAGGCACGGAATGATGCGTTTGGCAAGCATGGCAACTTTTCTCCCGTTTTAAGCAAATAGAGAGTGATTCGCTCCACTCTCACAACGTCCGCAGGGCGATTTCAATCGTTTTTGCCCCGGCTTTGCCGGTGCAAAAACACCGGCAAGGCGAGCTGTGCGAGCTCTCGCGCCGACCAAAGCGGGCGCAGCCCGCTGCGATAAGCGCGAGTATCTCACCTTTGAAGCAAAGCTTCAAAGGTGAATTAAAGCATGAGCGGCATGTCGCCGTAGAGCTCTTCGTCCTCATCGTCGTCGAAGCGCTGCGGGACGTCGCCGGCCTCGCGCAGGCACATGCCGAGGTCGAGCCGGCCGTCGTAGAGCGCCTTGCCGAGGATCGCGCCGCGGATGCCGAGCGCGCGCAGGGCGCGGATGTCCGCGATCGAGCTGACGCCGCCGGAGGCGACGATGTCGAGGCCCTTCAGTTCCGCGAGGCGGCCGTAGGCCTCGAGATTCGGGCCCGAGAGCATGCCGTCCTTGGCGATGTCGGTATAGATGACCGTCTTCACGCCGAGATCGCGGAGCTTTTCACAAAACGTGAAGCTTGATTCCCGGCTCTCCTCGAGCCAGCCGTTGACCGCGACGAGGCCGTCCTTCGCGTCGACGC
>CAMNAE010000042.1 GCA_946530565.1 uncultured Oscillibacter sp. | reverse complement strand
CGGTTTCCTGTCATAACATAAGACGCAAAAAACTCGCACGCCCCACTCATCAGGGGTGTGCGAGTTTGCTTTGGCTCTTTAGAGACAAGCAACCACCAGCTCGGCTGGTGGTCATAAAATGCTTATAGCAGTAAAAAACCTCCCGTGATAGGATAGTGATGGTCTGCCAACCGCACTACGAAATCAAGGGAGGTGTCATCATGGATGACGTGAATAGTTTATCTCATTCAAAATGGAGATGCAAGTACCATATTGTGTTTGCCCCAAAATACCGGCGGCAAGTGATATACAAAGATATCCGTAAGGATATCGGGGTGATTCTGAGGAAACTGTGTGAGCAAAAGAATGTAGAAATCATAGAAGCAGAGTTGTGCCCGGATCATATCCACATGCTGGTAAGCATCCCACCAAACCTGGCAGTAGCAAGTTTTGTGGGATATTTGAAGGGAAAGAGCGCGTTGATGATATTTGACCGACACGCCAACCTGAAGTACAAGTACGGAAGCCGACACTTTTGGGCGAGAGGATACTATGTGGACACGGTAGGAAAGAATGAGAAGAAGATAGCGGAGTATATCCGCCAGCAGCTACAGGACGATATGATGGAAGACCAGATAAGCCTGAAAGAATTCGTTGACCCGTTTACGGGTAAGCAGAACAAGAAGGCATAAAAACAGGCCGCTTTAGCGGCGGCCTGTAAAAGTAGTGCGATTGGTGGGCTTTTTCATGCGTCTTGAGACGCGGCTGGCATTAGGCCCTTTTAGGGCCTGTTCAAACCACGCGTTTTACGCGTGGTATTGATTTTTGTTGTTGCTTTCAGCGCCCTGACGCTTACTTAAGCCGTTTTTGCCGCAAAGCGCATGAAGATGGCCGCGATCTGGGCGCGGGTGGCGGGCGCCTTTGGCGCAAGCGTCCCGTCGTTCATGCCGTTGATGATCCCGTTCATGGTCATGTAGCAGAAGGCCTCATAGGCGTAATCGGAAACCTTGTCCGCGTCCTTGAAAGAAAGCGGGAAGGCCCAGGCGCCCTCAAAGCCCTTGCCGAGCGTTTTGGCGTAGCGGTACAAAATCGCCGCGAGCTGCTCGCGCGTCACCGGGGCGTTGGGGGAGAAGCGCTCCGCCGTCACGCCGTTCACCACGCCGGCGGTATGCGCCCAGGCGATCGCCTCTTCGCACCAGAAGCCGTCGGGCACGTCGGTGAACGCACAGCGCCCGGCCTTCGGCTCGCCGGCCATGCGCCAGAGCATCGTGACGAGCATCGCGCGCGTCGTCGTGCCGTTCGGGGCGAAGGTATCCGCGCTCACGCCGTTCATGATCCCGCTTTCGAGCGCCCGGTGGATGCCATCGTGATACCATGCGGCCGGATCGAGATCATCAAACGCGCGCAGCGGGCAGGTCGCGCCCCTGTCGCAGAGTGCGGCATTGTCGGCTGTGCCGCCCGTTCCGGAGGGCACAGCGGCCGCGCTTCCGTGAGCGATCGCGGGGCCGGAAGAGGACGTGTCGGATCGATCCTGCGCGCCGTGGCCGTTGGCGGAGACCGTGACCGCTGCGGATACCGTGCTTCCGGTGGCCGCGTGGGTGGCGTGCAGCCTGGTGCTGCCTGCGCCGACACCCAGGACCTTGCCGTCCTGGATCCGTGCGACGGTCAGGTCGTCCACTGCGTAGGTAAGCGCGGCATTTGTCCCGAAGCGATCGCCAAGCTCGATCGAGCAGACGATGTCCTCAGTCGCGTCCACTGTCACAGACACATCCTGCAGGGTCATGTTCATGGGAGCGGTCAGTTTGAAATCCACATAGGCCGCTTCACCCACGATGACCGTATCGGTATAGGTCTTGCCCGACAGGACCTGCGACACCACTTCGTTTGTCACCGCCAGGGAGGCGCTGACAAAGCCGTAGTCCTCCATCATTTCCGGGCTGATCGCGACCGGAACATCAAAGCTCCGGCTCTCATCGATCTGCAGGGGGGCCGTCAGTTTTTCGCGGTACAGTATACCGTCTTCATCCCGGAAGCGATAGGCGAGGTCAGCCGGACCGATCACCTGCAGGGTGACGGTGTCATCTGCGGAGGATGCCGCATTGCCGGTGTTGCGCAGGGTGAACGAGGCGCGGAAGCCTTCTGCGGTCTGATAGGTAACGGGGTTTTCAAACGTGTATTCCGCCCGGGTCTCCAGCGGCTCGGAAACATACTCATCGGTGTTGGTGAAATAGCCTCCCGTGTACCGCGCCTCCCGCGCGACCGCCTTGAACTTCAGGCCGTCCACGTCAGCGGGGAGGGTATAGGCAAAATCGTGTCTGCGCGTGGTGTTGGGGATCAGGGCCTCGGTGCACTCCAGGGTCTCACCGATCTGGCTTTCGCTCCCGTCTTTGCCCACGGCAAAGAGCGTTAGGCGGTAGCCTTTGGCCGTTGTCAGACCGTTGTTGGAGACCGTCACCGAGAGCCTTACGTCCTCGCCGCCGCGAGGTGTTTCCACCCGGCTGCGCCCGCTCTCGGCGGACTCCGTTTCGGGATCGACGAGCGCGATTTCCGAAGCGCCCACCGCGCCGCAGGGCGACATGACCGTTGCGACGAGCCTCATGTTGTCGATGACGATGGGGTCAAAGTCTGCAATGCCCTCTACGAGTTCACCCTTGTCCGTTTCGGGGAAGTTTTCGGTCAGGGTATACTGGTTATGCACCACCAGCAGATTCTCTCCCGCCATGGCGACGGCGATCTCATCATTCTGACGTTCGCTTTTGGTGAG
Source organism: uncultured Oscillibacter sp. (assembly GCA_946530565.1). Taxonomy (GTDB): domain Bacteria; phylum Bacillota; class Clostridia; order Oscillospirales; family Oscillospiraceae; genus Oscillibacter. Next base: position 6,918 of record CAMNAE010000042.1, on the reverse strand, counting down.
CTGATAGGGCTTCGACCAGCCGGAACTGCCGTTGCCCGCGGCGTTGGCCTCGGCGTCCGTTCTGCTGTCCGTAGAGGAGATGAGACTTGTGGCAAAGATCTGCTGGGCGGCATGGCCGTTTCCGTCGACGACGCTCTCAGTCCAGACGATGAACAGGCTGCCGTTCACGTCCTCTGCCACGCGGAAATCAGCGGACTTCCGGATCGCGCTGCCGCTCTCCGTCAGGCTGCTCACGTCGATGGGCTCAAGATAACTGTATCGGGTAAGCCCGCTGCTGTCGGTAAAGACATACTCACGGTCGCTGCCGTCGCCGCCGGAGGTGATCAGGCTGCCGTCGTCGTGTACGCCCTCCTGCAGCAGCTTCGTCACGTCGATATAGACGACGCCCCTGCCGCCCTTGTACCAGAACAGCTTGGTATGCGTGCCCTCGTCGCGGCTGTCGGCGCCTTCACCAAATACCTGAGAGCGGAAGAACTGCGGCAGGGAATCCGCCGCGACGTCGTCGGTCAGCGCAATGCGGTACTTTGTCTCGTGCTCTTCGAAGTCATAGACCTGCAAATACAGCTCCTTATCCGCGTCGGTGCTGTTGCTTCCGTCAGTATCGATGGAATAGGCGCTGAGCGCAAGGCCGTTGTAGCCGACGGAGGTGAGATCCGGGATGGCATAGGCAACGGTCCCGCCGCCGTCGTCCGGATACGTCGGACCCGCCAAAGCACGCTGTCCGCCGAAGCTGTCGATCATGAAGCGCTCGTGTTCGGAATTACCCTGCAGCTCATTGAAATAGAAATCATCAAACAGCCAGCCCGCGGGGACGATATCGCCGTCCGTGTCGACGTCGCTTTCCGCGTTGTAGAGCATGTAGTAGATCCGGCTGTCGTTGGCGTAGGGATTGGCCAGCGTGGTGGGGTCGGCGGTGGGATTGCCGCTTTTGACATAGTACACGATGGCGTCACCGCTTGCACGGTCACAGACCACAGTGGGCATGTTGTCATAGTAGCCTGTCTTCCCGTCGGGTCTTACAAGATTGTCACGGGTGAGGCAAGTGACGGTCGTATCCGCTACGACCGTGCCGTTCCGGGTCGTGGTTCTGATCTCACCGTGATCCAGAGCCACAAACGCGGCATAGACCTCCATGCTGTTGAGATAGTCCACCGTGGAGGTGCTCTCGTCGATGTTGTCTGAACCGGTAGAGACCCAGGCCACCAGCACGCCGCCGTCCTTTGTCTCGGCGATCGAGGGCTGGAAGTCGGCGGTATTATCCAGACTGACGGCCACAGCTTCGCTCCACTGACCTTCATGGAAGGCCGCAAGCTTCAAGGTGGTGCGCTGATAGACGTTCTTTGTGCTGTCGGCATCCAAAAACGCCAGTACGACCGTGCCGTCCGTCAGTGTGAGCAGCTGCGCGTCCGGGCGCTCATAGGCATCCTGCACCAGCGTTTTGCTGCTTGTGGGCGTAAAGCCGTAGTTGATTCCGGGCTGCGAGTTTCCCCGCCATTCAGATTCCTCACCGCTTCCGGCGCGGAGCCGGAAGGGATCGGACGAGTCGTCCATGAGCGAGGGGGAGCGCACAGACGCGCCGGCAGCGTTCAGGTTTTCGCCGGGAGAGTTCGCATAGTATTCAAAGGATCCGAAGGGCCAGCCGGCAAACTCATACATGAGCGGTACAGAGAACAGGAACAGGTCGATGATGATGCCAGCCGAGAGCCCAACATAGAAGCCGAAATCACCGATCGCCGGGTTGTCGACCGGCTCATAGTTGGCGATCATATTCACCCGCCCGGCTGCGCGTACGCCAAGCGTCCCGCAAAGCCCCACGCCCAGACAGATCTGGACAAAGCCCACGGCCCGCACCGCGCCGTTGAAGCCGGTGGTCGCGTTGGTGAAGTCTACAGAGGAATGCTGGGCCTGATCGAAGGTGATCTCTTTGTCATAATCGACCTTGGCACCCAGAAAGCCCATGACGGTCGCCTGCACCTCGATGCCAAGATAAGCGGGGAGGAAGACCACGGGCAATACGATATACCACGCCGTCTTAAAGCCGACGGAGACGTTCAGATACAAACCCGCGCCGCCGAACTTGTAGCCGGTCTCCTCCACATCGCCGTTGTACACCGAATAGTAGTAGAAATCGAAGTAGGCGCCGATGGATACGTCAAAGGTCCATTGGGGCGAGCCGAGACTTGCCCGGCTCATGGGGCCGTCGGGGGCATTTTTGGCGTTTTTCCGGATCCCGTCGATCTGGCTGGCGACCGTGTTAAACCCTTCTTTAAACGTGTTGAACGGGTGCTTGATGGAGAACAGATCCTTCCAGTACTCCCCGTCGTCCGCGGAGAAGGTGGCGATGTGGGAGCTGCGGATCGCATCGATGATCTGCACCACAGAGACGCCGAAGTACATCCGGTAGCCCTGCTCGATGCGCATCACGCCCACCGTCAGGAACGGGAAGGCGAAGTTCATGCCGGTGCTGCCGATCAGAGGCAGTTCCGGGAAGTCGATGAGGATGGGGCTGTCGATGCCCTGCTTGGGCGGCAGCTCAGTGGAGACGGGACTGTAGAAGCTAAGGCCCGTGTAGATGTCGGAATACTGGTAGTCCTCGACAACAGTGCCTGCCTCTTCCGGGTCGGGATCGGGGATCAGGCTGATCGCATCCTGCACGTCGGAGCTCAGGGACTCCGCTCCGGCCAGGCGGTCGGTGACCAGACGCAGATACAGCCTGTCGCCAGGCTCCACAACGAAGCCCGGAACGAATTCCTCCTCGTCGCCCGGCTCGGTGTCAGCCGTCTGAAAGTCGATCGTGGAGGTAAAGACCTGGTAGCCGTTCTCACGCTTGCTGGTATCCACCAGATCATAAGCGCCCCGGTAGACATCATTGGAATCGTAGACGATCAGCTGCACCGATTTGGGCGCTTCCGTCAGCGTCTGCTCGATCAGGCCATCTTTGCCGGTCAAGGAGACGACGTAGCTGCTGGGCTTGACCTTTACGGTGATGGTGGCTGTCGTGCCGTTGTACAGGACGGGGATGAACCGCCCGTCGATCACCTGATATGCCGGATCACCCATGACGCCGGTGACCTGTATATCCCGGAAGATATTAGACGAGACCGGGCTCACGCCGTCCGGGAAATTTGCGGAGATGTCGATCGTACCGCCGTCAGCGGGCAGCAGGGTCTCCCGGATGATGGCATTGCCGTTGACCGAGATCATATAGCGCAGATAGCGGTCCCCGGAATTGGTGATCGGGATCGGACCGGCGGTCACATAACCGTTTGCGTCCGCTGCGCCGCCGGCAGAGCCCACCGTGAGCACGGCGCCAAGGGCGGGCACGTTGGACGCACCGCCCGCGTTCAGCGTGCGCAGGTCGTAGTTCGTATAGCGCAGGGTGCCCGTGAGCGTCACCTGCCCGCCCGCGCGCTCGGGGGAGAGGGTCAGCGTGTTCCGGCTCGGGCTGCTGCCCGCCGTAAAGTACAGCGTGTTGCCCGTGTAGCTGCGGCTGGTGACGGGGTCGTACCAGCAGCACACGGTGTCGCTGCCCGCGGGCGTGGCGGTGATGGCATAGAGCTTGCCGTTCACGGTCTGTTCCGGACGGGCATATGTGAAATAAGTATAGTCCCCTTCGACCGTGCCGGTCTGGCCCAGGAGCCCGGCATCATCGCCGGAGGTGACGAAGCGAGAAAGGTCGGAGGTGCGCACCCGTACCCGGATCTCGTTGTTCTTCTCCTGGAGTCTGGGCTCTACGATGACCTCTTTATAATTCAGACGGTTGTCGTTCGAGCCGGAGATGTAGATGGGCGCTCCGTTCCGGAATTCCGGATTCGATTCTTTATAGTCGGCGTCGGTGCTCTGGAACTTGTAGGCGATATTCGCACCGACCACGCTGTAGTTCTGGTTGGCGGCGTCTGAATCCAGGCGGATGGATGAAAGCGCCAAGGTGTCGCCCTTGTGGTAGGTATAGGTGATGGGGTACTCACTGTGCGGACTGATATAGTAATTTGTGCCGCTGAGATAGAACTGGACGCCGAAATCATAGGGGTTGCGCAGCGTCACAGTGGCGTCTATGTAGCTGAAATAGGGCTGAACGAAAACCTGTGCATAGTTGGCATAGCCTACGGCGTCTGAAACATAGGGGTTATTTTTGAGCATGCCCTCAAATTCCCGCGGGTACCAGGTCGCCATCTCGCCTATCAGTTCCTTGTCCAGCGTCACGGTCTGCGGGCTGTCGTAGCTGTTTTCACCGTAAGAGAGGGAGAAGAGGCTCCTGCCGTCTTCGGTCACCCATTCCACGCCGTCGAGCGCTGCGTACTTGTTGATATTGGCGTCCTCCGCGGCGGCAACGGTGAATTTGTCGTCAACAAACGCCACCAGCTGTGTGCCCGCCTCTACGATGGTGGACTTGGTCGCGATGCCGCCGTCGTCAGACATGCTGCCGTCGGCCTGAAGGAACGAAAGAGGCCTTGCCGGCTTCAGATTGATCTGGAAGGGCCGCAGGATCGGCTTTATGTGATAGAGCCAGAGCCAGTTGCAGTCGTCGCAGCGACCCTCGTTGTAGAAGCCGATATAATGGGGGGCCTTGCCGTTGTCCTCTTTCATCGAATACTCAGAGGGGTAGAAGTTCTTGGTCTCCATGTTAAAGCCCGTGCTGGAACGATAGCAGAATCTGGAGCTGTTGTCCCCCCAGCGCTTTCCCCATTGCGTGTACCAGGGACTCAGCGTCTCTGCACCGTCGAAGGCAACGCTCATGACCGCATGGTGGTTGCTGCGGTCCCAGGTCACCTGCGCGCCGGAGATCCAATAGGACGCGGAGTCGCACAGCTCATAGACCACACCGACGAGGCCGCTGCGATCACGGAAGATCGTGCTGTCCGTCCAGTCCATCTGCCAGCGCGCCTTGTCGCTGTCATAGGAGTTGTGCCCGCCGAAATAATTGTTTTCATTGCCGTGCTGGTAAGGCTTTGAAAGATCCAGCTCGTCCAGGGTCCTGACCGTGGCAAGGTTGTTGCGGTCTGTGGTGGTGGCCATCAGATGAGCGCGCTCGTCTTCCGGCTCCGCCTCGCTGCCGGAAGAAGCTGCGCCCAGGCCTGCCGATGATAAGGTGCGGGCAGAGTAGCTGCCGGACAAAAAGACGGTTGCGCTGCCAAGCTCCACGCTGCAGCCGGTACCCGGGAGCAGTTCAAGGACAAAGGTGCCATCTCCGCTCAGATACTCCGTGCGCACAGGCACGTCCACCGACACCGTGGAAATACCAAAGGGGAAGAAGATCTCCCGATCCACCTGAGAGTAGTCCCGTCCCATACGGGCCGACCCTTCGCCGGTGGTCCTGACCGTCGCGCTGACCACGCTGTTGAGAGCGCCCGTGCGCTCGATGGTCACGGTGACGGCGGCGTCTCCGGGCGTGTGCGTGTAGGTCTCTTCAGAGAACGACAGCACGCTGGGCTCCTGCTCCTCATCATCCAGAATGGTCACGGCGCAGGTGCTGGCCGCGCTGTTGGTTGAACTGCCTTTGGGTGTGCCCAGGACCAGATAGAACATCCTGTCGCCGTCGCCGCGGCGGTTGTTCAGCGGCACCAGCTCCAGATATTTCTCTTTCTCACCCGGGGCAAAGCTGAGTTCCACGCTGGCGCCCACCACCACGTCGGTCAGGACATTGGCGACCGCCTGAAGGTCCTGGAACAGATCGCCCTCGGTCGTGAGACGCTGCGATGCGGCGTCTGTGCCGGCAAACAGGTTCGCAGCCTGCTGCACAGGGTCAAGACCCGATTCACCCGAATCGCCGATGGTGAGACGCTCGGAGCCGTCGGCGGGACGCACGCGCTCGTCCATCCGGATGGGCTCTTCTTCGCTGTCCGCGGGAGCCGCGCTCTCCGCTCCGCTGTCAGGAAGATCCGTGGAAGCCTCGCTTTCCGGAACAGCGGCAGAAGCATCCCCATCGGGTTCGGCGAGGAGGTCTTTCGACGCAGAAGCGTAGGGGTCTTCACCGTCGTATTTCTCATCCAGACCGCTGGCTGTCTCCAGAAAGTCCAGCGCGGTCTCCAGACCCTCTTTGTATGCCTCCTGAGCCTCCGGTTCCTTTTCGAGCGTCTCGGACCATTCCGCGGTATCGGTCATGTCGCTCTGGACATATTCAGAGTCCTGCATCATCTCCAGCACAGAGAGATTGTCATCGGGATCGTCGACCGGCACAGCCTCACCGCGAACGCGGACGATATAATCCTCGCCGTATTTAGCGGTCACGTCCGCGATCTTGATCAGGGCTGTGGATGCGCTCAGAGCATCGCCGCCACGACCCACACGCAGCAGGTAGACGTTGTGTCCGCTCTCCTCGATCTGTGCCGAAGTGCTGGCAAGATAGAAGACATCGCTTTGCAGGATCGACTCATCCAGCAGCACTTCGGGGAGATACACATCTGTTTCCAGGGCAGAAAACGCCTGAGCGGGCACGGTTCCCGTGAACAGTACCGCTGACAGAAACAGACTCAGCAGTCGCTTCAGTGTCTTTTTCATACGCTTGTCCTCCGTTTTCAGATCAAATAGCGGATCATTGGGAGCGCGATCAGGAACTCGCGGCATTATTGCTCTTTCCGTGGAAGAGCATCGCCTGAGCGAGGAATCTCCAGAAAACCCCGGCCATCCAGCCTTCTGCACAAAAGAGATCCTCACTTACTATAAATACATAAAAACGAAGATCTCCCGCGCCTGATCGAAAATTTTTTTCGCTTTGCGAAAAAAATGACTGCCTGCCGCTTTGCGCGGCAGACAGCCGGAATTTAACGCAGGGCACGCTGCGGATCAAAGCTCCTGCTGCGCGCCCTGCTTTTGTATTTTTGCTGTTGCTTTCAGCGCCCTGACGCTTACTTAAGCCGTCTTATCCGCAAAGCGCATGAAGATGGCCGCGATCTGGGCGCGGGTGGCGGGCGCCTTTGG
>CAMNAE010000041.1 GCA_946530565.1 uncultured Oscillibacter sp. | reverse complement strand
AAATCTGTGTGATCAGAATATCGAAATCGATATCGAGCGATTGTTCCAACACCTGCGTGCCAATCACAATAAGGCCGGCTCGCTCTTCCGGTTTTGATGTTTTACCGGCATTTTTGATTAATTCCTTTTCTATTTCTGCTCGATCGGTTGCGACAAACCGAGAGTGTAGAAGCAGCACATTGGCAGACGGGATCTCTGCTTGAAGGTATTTTGACAATTCCTGTGCTTTTCTTACTGTATTGACAATAACTCCGCAGCATCCGCCTGCATCCACCGATTTGCGAAGACACTCAGCTAAGTAAGCACTTTGTAACGCCAAGAGTTGAACAGTACGCGTCTCATCAGCTGTATGAATTGTTCTCTGTCGCACTTCATTTTCAACTGTCCAAGTCAATAATGGATATTCTCTTTGCTTACGCCATTCCGGAGGTTCTGCAGCTGGTTTTTTATTTTGAAGGTATGCCTCGATCAATTCAACTCTGCGCTGTTCTGGAAGAGTAGCAGACAAAATGATAACAGGGATCTTATATGCACCCAGCCAATTCAATGTTCGGTCCAAATACTGATTCATATAGGCATCATAGGCGTGACACTCGTCTATCACAACGACTTTCCCCGCTAATCCCAGATGCCGCAGCATAACATGTTTTTGCTTTAACGACGCCATTAAAAGCTGATCCACCGTGCCGATCACATAGTTTGCAAGAAGCGCTTGTTTATGACCGCCAAACCAAGGGTGCACGATCAGTCTGTCCGCCGGCTCGCCATCTTCATTTCCGTATGCAATGCCATGAAAAATATCGCGATAATCGTCGTTCAAGGCTGCCATGCCGTGAGCAAGGCGAATCGCAAGCTGTGTTTCCTCGTTCTGTTTCCGCGCCCAATCGATCAACCGCGGAAACATTCCGTTTGCCGTTGCCTGTGTTGGTAGCCCGAAAAAGATCCCGTCGCAATCAGATTTGCTCGCTAAAACTTCTGCTGCCGCAAGTGCTGCCTCTGTCTTTCCGACGCCCATCTGAGCTTCCAAAATATAAATTCCGCCGTTCTCCTCGTTCACGGCATCTATCACCATTGTTTGAACAGGATTTGGATAGAAGCCGAAAACATCATGAAATCGATCTTCATCCATAATAAAGCTCATTGGGCACCAAGCTTCCGGCAGTCCCAGTCTGCGCCAGGCGTATTCGATTCGCGCTGGATAAACATCCGCTTCTCCGCTGCTATCAAGTGAGATCAGAGGAAAGTATTCTGTGTTGCTCGCGATCCAGTCGGCCATGATCAAGATGCCCGTTAATAGTACTTGGTTGGGCTGGCTTATCTGCGGCAAATCTTCTTTGCTGGAATACCCTGCAAGTTTCAAAGCTTTCTGAAAGTAATACTCGTAAATCAACTGCCATGTATTATGAGACGCATTATCAGAATAATAGTTTTCGCCATGCACGTCTGGATCATTTTCACAGTCTATTCTATAATCCTGCGGCTTTCCATGGTGTGCCCCAATAATGGCTGCAATTCCTTTTGGACAATTCATTCGCAGCAGCAAGGCTTCACCAGCTTTTGCATGCGGCGAACAATTAGCGTTTAAAAACGATTTCGGTGAATCAACTCTTAAACCGTAGGCTTCCAGCCTCTGATGCAATTCCGGAAGTTGAATGAATAACTTTGCGGCAAAGACAGGCGTCAATTTTCCAAAATCATGCGTCAGGCCCAAAAATCGACACATTTTTAATTGCTCAGCTTCATTCGTTCCGATCAGAGCTTTTATATGATCAGGAACCCAGCGTTCCCATAGTCTCACCATCACCTCAGCAGTATCCATGCTATGCATCCAAAGCGGCAGCCACTTATTGCCATTAGAATCTGCTTTTCCCGGAAACATCTTTAATACTTTATCTTCTGTCATTGTCATCATGGCAAAAACCTCGTAAGCCAAAATTCATTCATTTAGTGAATTGTAACATATAGTGCAAGCAATCTCAATACAAATATATCATATTTGCGGATAATCTCCTGAGTTCAGTTTTCCTGACATTTTCCAGTTTCTGGCGTGCCGCTTGTGATGAATCAAATCCGCTGGTTTCGCAGTCAGTAAACCTCCGTTTTTAATTATCAGCTGCGAATTGACTATAAGCATCCAACTGTCCTAAAATCCGGTCTTATTTTCAATTTTTCATTCCAAATTGTCTTTCATTCTCTATCGTTGAAAAAACGCTTTCCTATTGATCGATGTATCCCGCAAACAGCCGCCGGGCGGGGAAGATCCCCGCCCGGCGGCCCGGTTTTTTCTTCACAGCTCTTCAGCCCGAAAGCTCGTATACCCCTCGTAATAATAGCTGTGGTCAATACCCTTCATAAAAATCTCCCGGTCGTGGATCCGGTCGGTCATGGCTGTCTTTAAAACGTGCTTGATCTCGGTATCGCGGATCGGGCTGCGCTCCATGGCCAAAAGATAGTCCTCTTTATCCACCTTTCTCCAGTCGACGACCATGCCCAGCTCTTTTTTGAACATCAGGTCCAGCCAGATGCGCATGCTGCGGCCGTTGCCCTCGCGAAAGGGGTGCGCGATGTTCATCTCCACATATTTTTCGACGATCTCGTCAAACGTGGACTGCGGCATGGCTTCGATGTTCTTCAGCGCGGCGTCCAGGTACATGAGCGGCGCAAAGCGGAAGGTGCCCTTGGCAAGGTTGACCGTCCGGATCTGCCCCGCATAATCATAGATGTCTTCATACAGAACGCGGTGGATCCTGGCAAGCGCCGCGAAACTGCCCGCGGGCAGGGCGTCCAGTGCCCCGCTCAAATAGAGCTCCGCGGCTTTTTTCTTGCTGATCCGCTCCTCCTCGCGCGCAAGCTCTGCGGAGTCGGTGATCCCCAGCTTGTTCTGCATAGTCATGTTCGCCGCCCCCTCAGATGAGCTTCTCTTCCCACTCCGCTTCTTTGAAGCCGGTCAGAACGAAGCCGTCGCCCACAACGAGCGGGCGCTTTACCAGCATGCCGTTGCCGGAGAGGAGCTTGAACTGCTCGTCCTCGCTCAGCTCGGGCAGTCTTTTCGACAGCTCCAGCTCGCGGTAGGGGATGCCGCTCGTGTTGAAAAAGCGCTTTAAGGGCAGGCCGCTCGTTTTGTGGTATTCCCGCAGCGCCGCCTCGTCGGGGTGCTGCGTTTTGATGTCGAGCGTCTCATAGGCGATGCCCTTGTCATCCAGCCACTTGAGTGCCTTTTTGCAGGTGCTGCATTTGCTGTAGCAATAGACCTTCAGCATGGTCGTATCCTCCTTGTTTGCATTCAGATTATCCGGTCGGGAATATGTCCCGCAAGTCCAATATTTTTCAGATGCTCTCCCACAGCTCTGAGATCGCGTACAGCGGCAGATTAATCAGCTTTTCTTCACGCCGGTAGTCCGACATCGAGGTGCGGACGCCGAAGGGCAGCTGATTCGCCGTGACAAAGGACTTCAGGCTCCTCGCCCGCAGGTTCTCCTCCGCTTTTACTTCCAGAGGAATGATCTGCCCCTTATGCTGCAGCACGAAATCCACTTCCCCGGTCGAGTTCTCCGCTGACCAGTAGTACGGTTCGGCGTCCAGCTCTGCAATGAGCTGCTGACAGACAAACTGTTCCGTAAGTGCACCTTTGAACTCGGTAAAGATGGCACTGCCCTCGAGTATCGTTCGTTCATCCAGATCCGCCATGGCCGCAAGAAGCCCCACATCCACCATATACAGCTTGAAGGCGGCAAGATCCCGGTATGCCCTGAGCGGGACTCCGCCCTTTTTGACGCGCCCGACCTTGTGGCACAGACCGCAGTCACACAGCCATTGAATCGCGAGCTCATATTCCTTTGCCCGCGCACCTTCGCGAAGCACACTGTAGATAAACTTCTTGTTCTCCTTGGCAAGCTGCGACGGGATCCCCTCCCATACCATTTGAATGCGGGGGATCTGAACCGCGGGCACATGCTTTGAAAAATCCCGCGCGTAATCCGCAAGCAGACGCTGCTGCACGCTGCGCGCGGCAGAAAAGCTGTTCTTTTCAAGATAGGCGCTCACGGCGCCGGGCATGCCGCCGACATAATAATAGGTTTTAAGAAGGTCTGTGAAGCGATCCCGGAACATGCGGATCATTTCAAAGTCCCGCTGTTTGATCAGATCAAGAAGCTGCTCATTGCCCGCGGCCTCCAGAAACTCCGCAAAGGAGAGCGGATAGAGATTCATGCTCTCAACTTTCCCCACCGGGAACGACACCCCTGCGTGCAGCGCGACCCCCAAAAGAGAACCGGCCGCCAGGATATAATAGCTGTGTCGGTCATCCTCGCTGAAATACTTCAGGCTCTGCAGCGCGCCCGGAACCTCCTGTATTTCATCCAGGATGATCAGTGTGTTGTCCGGGACGATCCCGAACCCGCATTCCAGCGAGAGGCCTCTTAGGATGCGCTCCGGATCATAAGTTCCCGCAAACAGCTGCTTCATGCGTTCATTATGATCCAAATTGATGTATGCGCAGCGCTCAAATTCCCTTCGGCCGAATTCCTGCATCAGCCAGGTCTTGCCGACCTGTCTGGCGCCTCGGATGATCATGGGAAGTCGGTCAGGTTCTTCTTTCCACGCCAACAGCCGCCGCATGGCCGCCCTTTTCATGCCTGTCACATCCTCTCTCTGCTGAATTCCAATTTCAGTATACGGGAGCCTGCGCAAAAAGTCAACCTGAAAAGTGTCGATGCTCGCAGTTTTATTGACTTAAAAATGTATAGTCTTACACTTTTATCGCCTTAAAAATGTAAAAGCTCACACTTTTAGCAACTTAAAAGTGTGAGCTTTTGACTTGCTCTTTTAGCACCTGAATGGTTTTACTGTGCCCTTTGATAGAGCAGCGGCCGCTTTTCAGAACCGGCTTTATCGCTCCGCCTTGGCGGCGCGGTCGAGGGCGATCAGGGCCGCACCGAGCGCGCCGCAGAGCTGCGCCTCTTTGGGGACCGCGATTGGGGCGCCGAGCTTTTCCTCCAGCGCTTTGACGACGCCGCGGTTCTGCGCAACGCCGCCGGTCATCACATAATCGGGCACGCCGCCCAGGCGTTTGGCGAGCGATACCGTCTTCCCCGCCACGGCCATGTTCAGGCCGTGGATGATGTCCTCGGGGGGCGTGTTCTCGGCGATGAGTGAGACCACCTCGGACTCGGCAAACACGGTACACATGCTCGAGATCGTCACGTCCTTCTTCCATCTGAGCCCGAGCTCGCTCATCTCGCTCATGCTCAGCTCCAGCGTGCGGGCCATCATCTCAAGGAAGCGCCCGGTCCCGGCGGCGCACTTGTCGTTCATCACGAAGTTGACGACGGCGCCGTTTTCGTCGATCCGGATGACCTTGGAGTCCTGGCCGCCGATGTCGATCACGGTGCGGGCATTGGGGCACAGGAAGTGCGCGCCGCGAGCGTGACAGGTGATCTCGGTTACAGAGGCGTCGGAGGCGCCGATGGTCTCACGGCCGTAGCCGGTGGTGATCACGGCGTCGATATCGCCGCGCGCGAGGCCCGCCTTTTCAAGCGCGGCGGACAGGGCCTTCTCCGCGCCGGCCGCGGCTCCCGCGCCGGTGGGCAGGATCGCCCAGCCCACGATGTGTTTTTCCCGGTCCAGGATCACCGCGTCCGTGCTGGCCGAGCCGCTGTCCACACCTGCGGCGAAGCGGATCTCCCGCTTGATCGTATCGCCGCCGTCCGCGGGGCCGATCGTCTCGTTGAACGCGTCCAGCCGGGTGTGGAGCTGGCCGCTGGACTGGGGCGTTGTGTCTGTTTCGATCTTCAAAAGGGGCACCTCACTCATCTCACGGCTGCAGCGATAGGCAAAGCCGTAGTAATCACAGAATTTCACCGTGTGGCAGATGACGCCCACGGCGGCAGGGTCGATCTCCTCCGTGCGGAACTGCATGCGCATGCAGGGTCGGTCCTGCTCCAAAAGCGCGGCGGCATAGCCTGAATCAAACGCGCCGCCCGCGGGTGCTTGCAGGTGCCGGGCGCCGGTACAGGTGCCGTCCACCACGGGCAGCGAGATCCGCTCCCGGATCGTCTCAAGCAGCACGCGACCGCCGTGGGCCCCGGTCAAAAGAACGTGCTTGTCCGGTTGTTCCTGCGGCCGGGCGGAGTCCCGCCAGGCGCTCAGCGCCCGCTCACCGTCAAAGGCGCAGCCGAAGCTTTTCACGATCTCGTCCGAGAGTCTTTTGAGCTCCTTTGCAAAGAGCCGCTTTTCCGCCGGGCCCTGCTTGTGCGGAAGCTCGAGCAGGAAGAGGAACTTCATCGTGCCCCGCGCCTTCAGCACGTCGTAGATGCGGCGGCAGACGTCACAGCAGTCCACGAGAAGGAGGCACTCGATGCCCTTTTCGATGACCTCCTCGATCACCGCCTTTCCGTAGCCGCAGAGGTTCGGGTGCGCGCAGCTGTCGGCACACTCAAAGCCGGCGGGCGCCGGATCGAGGCGCTCGGTCCGGATGGAGAAGCCCGCGAGCAGCTCCAGGGGCGTATACTTGCACACATAATAGAGCGTGTCGGTCATTCTGTCCGCCCCCTTTCCAGCATCTCCAAAAAGGCGCCCAGGCGCGTGGCCGTCTGTCCGTCGGAGGCGTTGCGCCGGTCACAGCCGTCGCCGTTGAGGATCAGCGTCGGGAAGCCCGCCTGCTCCAGGGTGCTCTTGAGTACGCCGGAGAGGCCCATCGTCTGCTTGCAGCCCCAGTGGCAAAAGCAGACCACGCCGTCGACATCGAGCGCCTTTGCCGCGTCGACCGCGGCGTCGACGCGCTCCTGCCCGCCGTTCCAGCGGCTCATGACAAGGCGCCGCGCCATGCTCTCATAGGGCCGCGCGGGGTCAAGGTCCACAAAGCCCTCGAGATTCATATCGCAGCCCACGATCTGGCAGCGGTCGTTGAAGTTCAAAAGCTCCGTCACGGGCTCCTGCCAGTTGGGGATCGTGTGGAGCCACAAAAGCCGCACGCCCTTTGCCGCCGGGGCCTGCTCCAGATCCCGGCGCAGCGCTTCGGCATAACGGCGCGACTCGGCCGAGCCGAGCGCGTTGTGCAGCATATAGACCTCGTAGAGCTCGCTGGTCACGTCGCCGGGGATGAAGCGCTCCCGCCGCGCCGAAAGACAGGCGCGGTATTCGCCAAGCGTATCCCGGGCGCGGGCAACGATCTCACCAAGGCGCGACTCGTCGAGCTTGCGGTGGGTATGGTCCTGCAGAAAGGCAGCCAGCTCCCGAAACTGATCGGCAACGTATCGGACGTTTTCCTCGGTCTGGCCCTCGGGGATATCCACATAGTACTGCGGCACGTTGAAATGCCGCGCGAGCTCGCGGAAGGTCAGGTTGTTGGCGTCGCACACCAGCGAGGTGTTGACCACCATGGCCGGGGCAGGCAGAACGCCGGCATAGGCACTGCCCAGCAGGATCTTGTGATAGGAGCAGTAGGTCTCGGCGATGCCCTGCGCCTCGGCGGCCTCGGCAAAGACCGCCTCCGCCCGGGCGCCGGTCAGAAACGCGGCGTAGAGCTCCGCGCACATGGGCACGATGTCCATGGCCTCGAGCAGTTCACAGGGCAGAAAGACGCTCACGAGCGCCGCCCGCTCCGGCCGGGAGAGCATCTTCGTCACACAGCGGTTGATATACTGCGCAGAGTACCTGCGCGAGGGCGGCAGGCGCCGGTCAGGCGTCATGCGCAGCTTGAGTCCATAGGCCCGGTAACCGGCAAGGAGCAGCCGGCGGGCATATACGGGGTTTTCGGGAGCCTTGGCGTCGATGTACTGTCCAAAGCTCCGGATCAGATCAGACAAGTGGTCATCGTCCTTTCGTCAGGCAAGAGAGCACGATCCGGCACACGCCGGAGACGATATCGTGCTGTGCTGCCTCAATATGAAAAGATATCAAAAGCCGCAGACGCGGCATATAGACTTTACCACCTGATCGTCAAAATTGCAACTCAAATCTTTGCCGCCCGGCCGCGCCGCTCCCGTGGGGCAGCAAAAGTGAGACCCCGGCCGCCGGACTGCGTGCCGGTGGCCGGGGCAACTGTATATCTCTTCCGCGGGAAACCGCCTGCGCCCGGCGGCAGCTCAGCCGTCCTGCGTGCTCTCGAGCGTCTGGCGGATCGCGTCGTCCATGAACTCCCGCGGCATCGCGCCGGGGACGTAGCCGAAGAGATCGCCCTCGCGGTCGATCAAAAACGTTGTCGGGAAGGCCGTGATGAAGTACTCCTGCATGAGCTCGCCGGAAGCATCCATGAGCACGGGGTAGGTGTAGCCGTTTTCCTCCAAAAACGCACGCACGCCCGCCGCGTCCTTTTCGCCGCTCAAACCCGGGAAGGCGACCGAGAGCACGACGACCTCCGGATCCTCCTCGGCTGAGAGCTCCTCGTAGAGCGCCTGGATATCGGGCATCTCCGCGCGGCAGGGCGGGCACCAGGTCGCCCAGAAGTTCAAAAACACGACCTTGCCGCGGTAGTCCGAGAGCGTATGGCTGTTGCCGTACTGGTCGGTCAGGGTAAAATCATAGGCCGCGTAGTCGTCGCCGCTCTCTTCTTCCGCTTCCGGTTCCGCCGGCGTCTCTTCCTCCGCGCGCTCTTCGGGATCTGCCTGCGCCGTGGCCGCGCTGTCTTCCGCCTCCCGCGCCGGCGTCGGCTCGTTCTGCGCTGCCTCAGAGGCCGCGCTCGTCTCGCTCTGCGCCGTGCCGCTCGCGGCCAGCGCGCCCGAAAGGCGTCCCATCGTACCGGTCAGCATCAAAAGGCCGATCACGATCAAAAGCACCGCGCCGATCTTCTGCGTGTATTTGACGATCCCGCGTTTTTCTTTCAAAAACGCCAGCAGCGCGTCCGCGAAGAGCCCGACCGCGAGGAACGGCAGGGCAAAGCCGAGCGTATAGCACAGGATCAGGAACATGCTGCGCGTCGGCTGTGAGGCAGCGAGCAGCAGCACCGACGCGAGCGACGGCCCCACGCAGGGCGTCCAGGCAAAGCTGAACACGAAGCCGAGGACCAGTGCGCCGCGAGCCGGTCGAGGCGCAGCGGCAGACGCCGCTCCTGCTCAACGAAGGGCAGAAGCCCGAACACGCCGAGCTGATAGAGCCCCAGCAGGATCACCAGCACGCCGCCGACGCGGGCGATCAGCGTCTGATACCGCGCGAGCACACGCCCGAGCGCGGTCATCGTAAAGCCGAGCAGGAAAAACGCGGCACCGATGCCGAGCACGAAGCACACGGTGTTGAAGAGCGTCCGCGCGCGCGTCGATGTCCGCGCCGCCTCGTCAGCGTCGGCTTACCCGGACCGCGCGCCCGAGAGATAGCCGAAATAGACCGGCAGCAGCGGCAGCACGCAGGGTGAGAAAAAGCTGAGAATCCCCTGCAAAAACACGGTCGCAGCCGGCAATCCTTCGCTGAGCGTCAAATGCATATCGTTCCCCCTCAGGTTCTTTCGGTGATCGTGATCGCTGATGCCAGTATACCGCAGAGACGCCCTCTTCGCAAGATACGGATGGGGCGGCATGCCGGATACACAAAACGGGGCTGTAGAGACAGTTGAGCGGTCAAGATTTTAGGCCAGCTCAGGCTTTTGCTCAATATTTCTTCAGACGGCATAGTTGGAAAACGCCTGAAAGTCAGAAAAAAGCACGGCTTTCAGGCGAAAACCGTGCTTTTAACTGGAGCTGCTGGGCGGATTCGAACCGCCGACCTCATC
>CAMNAE010000040.1 GCA_946530565.1 uncultured Oscillibacter sp. | reverse complement strand
ATAATGATTTAGCAACAAAAAGACCTGATATAGCTTCAGAATGGGATTGGAAGAAAAACGCGCCTTTAAAACCTTCAGATGTATCAGAGTTTTCAATGAAAAAAGCCCATTGGATCTGTCAAAAGGGGCACGAATGGAGTGCGTATATTGCAACGAGAAGCAGTGGCAATGGCTGCCCCGTTTGCGCTGGGTTCAAATTGCTGAAGGGCTACAACGATGTTGCAACTGTACGGCCGGACCTGGTTATAGAATGGGATTACCAAAAAAATAAGAAAAAACCAGAAGACTATATTGCTGGTACTCATGTTAAGGTTTGGTGGAGATGCAAAGAATGTAATCATAGTTGGGAAGCTCAGATTAAAGAACGAGTATATGGGCATACAGGTTGCCCTAACTGCACGTATTATTGGAAAACATCTTTTCCGGAACAAATGATCTTCTACTATATCAGGCAATGTTTCCCCGACGCGATCAATTCATATAAACCAATATTTTTAAAACCTCAAGAGATTGATATTTATATTCCGGAAATCAAGCTTGGAATCGAGTATGACGGCAAACAGTGGCACCAGAATCTTGAACGGGACATTAATAAGTCACAAATTCTAAAATCTCAAGGAATCAAATTAATGCGAATTCGTGAACTGGGGCTTCCTGATCTGCCGACAGAGGATCTGATCATAAGCGTGGAACCCTTCAGAGATCAGATCTCTTCGTTGCAGTCTATGCTGGAGACCCTCTTTTTGGAAATCAGCAGAATAAAAGAAATATCGATACCGAATATAGATGTTGCCAGAGATAAGGTTGTAATACAATCTATGTATGAGGGAGTCAAACGGGGACACTCCTTTGCTGAGAGTGGCTCTGAGCTGTTAAAAGAGTGGAATTACAGTAAAAATGGAGTTTTGACACCGGATAAAATTACTCCCTATTCTCATAAACAGGTCTGGTGGAAGTGTTCCTTATGTCAACGGGAATGGGTGCAGCAGATCAATGTACGGATGCGCGGAGGACTGTTTTGTGAGAGCTGTACTAAAACAATTGAGAATAAGAGAAGGACGTTGGAAAAAATAAAAGCGGGGAAGACGAGGGCGCTCAGTTCGTTTCCTGAGCTAATGAAGGAGTGGGATAAAGAAGCAAATGCTGGATTGGATCCTTCCTCCATCAGCTATGGAAGCGATGACAAAGTGAATTGGATATGTAAGCGTTGTCAGAATCATTTTTCAATGGTGATTAAGAATCGAACTATGCAGAATCAAGGATGTCCTGTCTGCGGCAAAAAGAAATCTGCTGAATCCCGCAGGAAAAAGTGAACAAGAAATTAAAGTCCAATTATAATGCAATAAGATTATAATACAAATGAAATATAATAGTATTTTATTATAAAATAAGCTACATAACATAGATAGATGCAAATGAGCGTATTATATCAATCTGTTCTATAATCCAGAAGGGGTTTTGAGATGGTGGAAATAAAGTATTTCTATTCGCAATCAAGTTTGCAAAACTGCTTTGAATTTGAGCTGTCTCCAATTGAGGATTATCTTCCGGGTATAGATGGCAGAACTGATAGCTGTTATACGTTATCTGCATATGAATACTACAACTGGTTATTCCAGAAATACAACCTATTTTGGCGTTCAACCCCAAAAAGGGAGATTAATATGATTACTTGGGAGTGTTTGATCGATGGGATTCCTTTTAAAATGACTTATGATGAAAATATCGATTCTGTTTACTTCAGCGTTGATGTAGAGAACATTATATATCTTAATCGTATTGCAGATCGTATAAAAAAACTGATCGAGGACGATCAATGATCAGAGTACAGACGCACCATAAGCACATTTTTTAAAGACTGGCGGGTGACAGGGTTGCCGAAGAGAACAAAGGTCTTGCGAGCACTGCTGGTGTTCTTCTTGCTTTTTACTGCATGGATGATCTGGGGGAATGTGACCGTCGGCGTGACGCACACGAGCGTTTCGAGCGATCGGCTTCCGAAGGCGTTTGACGGCTTTCGCATCGCAGTCGTCTCGGATCTCCACAATGCCCGTTTTGGGAAGGGGAATCAGCCGATCATCGACCTGATCCGACAGGAGCAGCCGGATCTGATCGCGATCACCGGCGATCTGGTCGATGCTGACAGGACGGATATCGATACAGCGATCGATCTGGTAAGCGCTCTTACGCAGATCGCACCGTGTTATTATGTGACCGGCAATCATGAAGCTGCGATCGGCCGGCTCTGTTCGGCTCTGGAAGAAGAGCTGCTTCGGCTGCATGTCACGATCCTGCATGATCAGGTCGTAACGATCGCGAAAGACGGCCAAAGCATACAGCTGGCAGGGCTGGAGGATCCGGCGTTTGCCGTTCGAGGCGGTGCCCTTCAGTCAGTTGCGCTGAAGGACGCTCTGGAGCGGATGGAGATCGGCGATGGGTACTGTGTGCTCCTGTCCCATCGCCCCGAGGCTTTTTCGGTCTATGCCGAAGAGAAGCTGGACCTCGTGCTGAGCGGTCATGCCCACGGCGGGCAGTTCAGACTGCCGTTGATCGGCGGACTCATCGCACCGAATCAGGGGCTGTTTCCGGAGTACGATGCGGGTGTCTATACCCGAGAAAGAACGACGATGATCGTAAGCCGGGGGATCGGCAGCAGCATCATTCCCGTACGTTTCAACAACAGACCGGAGATCGTAGCTGTGGAACTGCTGAGCGCAGTATAAACTTATAAAGAGTCCTGAAAGAATCCCAAACCGCGCGGGAGCAAAACCGCGCGGCTTTTTACATGCTTCATGACAGGAAAAACTATTGCAAAGCTGGAAAAACTGACAGGTTAGGCCGGTTGTTTTCGTGAAAAAGCGCGTCTTCCCGCACTTGATAGCGGGTGCGAAATATGATATAGTATACCCTGAATATTTATGAATTGGAGGCGCCTTTGCGGCGCTTTCCGGTCGGAGGAAACTGTGTTCATCAAGGCACTCGAGATCCAGGGCTTCAAGAGCTTTCCGGATAAAACCGTGCTGCAGTTCGGCGAGGATGTGACGGCGATCGTCGGGCCGAACGGCAGCGGAAAATCGAATATCTCCGACGCGATCCGCTGGGTCATGGGCGAGCAGAGCGCCAAGGGTCTGCGCGGCGCGAAGATGGAAGATGTCATCTTCGGCGGCACCGAGAAGCGCTCGCCGCTCGGCTTTGCGCAGGTCACGCTCGTACTCGACAACACGGCCCGGCTCTTCCCGAACATGGAGGAAAACGAGGTCGCTGTGACGCGGCGCTACTACCGCAGCGGAGAGTCCGAATACTACATCAACCGCCAGAGCGTCCGCTTAAAAGACGTGACGGAACTCTTTATGGATACCGGCATGGGCCGTGAGGGCTATTCGATCATCGGCCAGGGCCGGATCGACGAGATCCTCTCGGCCAAGAGCGGTGAGCGGCGTGAGGTCTTCGAGGAGGCGGCGGGCATCTCCCGCTTCCGCCACCGCAAGGAAGAGGCCGAGCGCAAGCTCTCACGCACCGACGAGAATCTCACCCGCGTGAGCGACAAAATCGAGGAGCTCCAACTGCAGGTCGAGCCGCTGCGCGAGCAGTCCGAGAAGGCGAAGCGCTATCTCATCCTGCGCGACGAGCTGAGGCTTCTCGAGATCAGCGTGTGGCTCACCGACCTTGAGACTCTGCATGAAAAGGCTGTCGCGCTGCAGAGCGAGCTTGCCTCCGCCAGGATCGCAAGTGCCGACGCGAAAACTGAACTGGACCGGCTTTTTGCCGAGTCCGAGCGGCTTACAGGACTGCTGCAGCAAAAGGATATCGAGGCCGACGCGATCCGGGCGCGGGAGAGCGCGATCGCCGACTCCATCCGTGATGCCGAGGCAGAGAAGAAGATCCTGGAAAGCCGCATCGAGCACGAGGAGGAGAACATCCGCCGCGTTGAAGAGGAGATCCGCGCCTCCGGAGAGCGGGCCGGGTCACTGGAGCAGGAAGCCGCCGCAGCCGATCAGGAGGCAGCCGACGCGCTTGCTGCAGCAAGCGCGTTGACAGCAAAGCTTGAGAAGCTGCTCTCCGAGGCGCAGGAGATGGCACAGCGCTCCGGCGGCGTTGAGGCTGAGGCCGAAGCGCTGCGGCGCGAGGAGGAAGCTCTGCTGCTCTCATCCTCCGCAAGACGGGCTGAGGGCGAGCGGCTCCATGAGAGTGCCGAGACGGCAAAACTCCGCGCACTGACGGCAGCGCAGAACCAGGAGGACGTCAAAGGACGCCTTGAAATGCTGCAGCAGGAGCGGCGCGAGAGCCGGGAGTCTTTAAAAGAGGCCGAAGAGGAGCGTACGGCCGAGAGCAATGTGATCGCGGGCTTCCGCCTGCGGCTGCGTGACAAGCAGGCAAAGGCCGACGCCGCGACGGCAAAGCGCATGGATCTCACGGTCCGCTCCAGCGCCATCGATGAGCGCATCAGGCTGCTTGAGAATATGGAGCGGGATTACGAGGGCTTTTCCCGCGCGGTCAAAACGGTGATGCAGGCGGGGAAGAACCTGCGCGGCATCCACGCGCCGGTCGCCGAGCTCATCCGGACCGAAGGAGACTATGCCCTTGCGATCGAGATCGCCCTCGGCGCAGGTATGCAGAATATCGTTGTCGACGATGAGGAGGCCGGACGCGATGCGATCCGCTATTTAAAGCGCCGCGACGCCGGCCGCGCGACCTTCCTGCCGCTGACGACGATCCGCGGTGATGTGCTCCGCGAGACTTCTCTTGCGCGAGAAGCGGGCTTTGTCGGCATCGCCTCCGAGCTCGTGCAGTTCGAGGCGCGCTATGCTGCGATCTTCCGCTCGCTCCTTGGACGCACCGTGATCTGTGAGGATCTGGACGCGGGCATCCAGATGGCGCGGCGGCATCAAAATGCCTTCCGCATCGTGACGCTCGACGGTCAAGTCATCAATCGCGGCGGTTCCATGACCGGCGGCAGTGCCGGACACAATACCGGTGTTTTGAGCCGCAAGGCGGAGCTTGAGCAGCTGCGTGAAGAAGCGCTCAGTCTCCACGGGGAGCTCGATCGCGCTAAACAGGCTGAGAGCGAGGCACAGCGCAGCGCTGAGGCTGACCGTTACCAGATGGAGACGGCCGAGGACCGGCTCCGTCTCGCTGAAGACCGCTGTCTCCGTCTCGAGGAGGCGGAAAAGCGCTACGCGATGCAGGAGCAGGCTCTTGGCGACAGCCTTGCTAAGCTTGCGCAGGAGAAAGCCGGGGCGGAAGCGAGCGCAAAGAGCGGCAAAGCCGAGGCCGACGCGGCTCTTTCGGAGGCCGCAGAGAAAGAGCAGAAGGCAGAGACGCTCAAAAAAAGGCGCGAGGCGCTGCTCAACGACCGCAGCGACCTTCTGGCCCGGCAGCAGGCTTTGAACGATGAGACCTCGCTCTCCCGTGAACAGATCGCCGAGCAGAAAACGAGCGCCGACGCCGCTCACAAGCGCAGCGAGGACTTAAGAGCGCTTGCCGCGAGCCTCGGCGGAGATCTGGAAAGCCGGGAGGCGGCTCTGCGTGAGCATCAGGCAAATATTCAGGGCTTTGAGCAGAAGATCACGGAGCATGAAGAGACACTTGGCTCGCTCCGGCTTCAAAAGGGCGCCGAGGAGAAAAAGCTGCTTGCACTGCAGGATGAGCGGCTTACCATCGAGGCGCAGCGCACGGCTGCCAATAACGGCTGGCGCGAACAAAACGACCTGCTGCTCACGCGTGAGCGCGGTGTTGCGACGCTCGAGCAGCGCGCCGAGGCGACGGCGCTAGAGGAAAAGCAGATCCTCGATCGGCTATGGGAGCGCTATGAGCTCTCACGCACCGACGCGATGGCACAGCGACAGGAGCTCGAAAGCCTGCCCGAGGCAAACAAGCGCATTGCGGAGCTCCGCCGCCAGATCAACAGGCTCGGCACGCCGAACCTGGGCGCGATCGAGGAATTCGAGCGCGTCAACACGCGCTATACCTATCTGACGAATCAGCGCGACGACATTCAGACCGCTCGCGCCGATCTTGAGGAGATCATCTCCGAGATCACCGGCGAGATGACGCGTATTTTCGCCCAGCAGTTCAAGCTCCTGCAGGAGAGCTTCCAGAAGACGTTTCTGGATCTCTTCGGCGGCGGCAAGGCGGCGCTCGAACTCGAGGATCCGAGTGACATCCTGAACTGCGGCATTGAGATCAAGGCCCAGCCTCCGGGCAAGGCCCTGAAAACGATCTCGCTGCTCTCCGGCGGCGAGAAGGCCTTCGTTGCGATCGCGCTGTACTTTGCGATCATCAAAGTGCACCCGACGCCGTTTTGCGTGATGGACGAGATCGAGGCCGCGCTCGACGATGTGAACGTCACCCGCACCGCACGTTATATGCGAACGCTCTCCGGGCAGACGCAGTTCATCGTCATCACGCACCGCCGCGGTACGATGGAGGAGGCCGACGTGCTCTACGGCATCACGATGCAGGAGCAGGGCGTTTCGAAGGTGCTCTCGATCGATCTCAATTCCCTCTCTCAGGACCTGAAGATAGAACAATGAGGAATGAACCATGGGCTTTTTTGACAAACTGAAAAAAATCACCGCAAGCCTCTTCGGCGGCTTTTCTGAGGCGGACGAGGCCTTTTTTGAGGAGCTTGAGGAGACGCTGATCCTGGCGGATCTCGGCATGACGACCTCGGTGGAGGCGGTCGAGCAGCTTCGCAAACGTGTGCGTGAGCAGCATCTCAAGGAGCAGGAGGAGGTCCGCGGCGCGCTGCGTGACATCCTCGTCGGGATGCTCGATGTCGGAGATACCGGGCTGCATGTCGAGACGCGGCCGTCGGTCGTCATCTTCATCGGCGTCAACGGCGTGGGGAAGACCACGACGATCGGAAAGCTGGGCCATCAGTACCGCGACGCGGGCAAGAGCGTGCTCTTCTGTGCGGCCGACACCTTCCGTGCCGCAGCCGGCGATCAGCTTGAGATCTGGGCGCAGAGAGCCGGCTGCCCGATCGTGCGGCAGGCCGAGGGCACCGATCCGGGCGCCGTGCTCTTTGACGCGCTGCAGGCCGCGAAGGCGCGAGGCGTTGATGTGCTGCTCTGCGATACGGCAGGGAGGCTGCACAATAAGACGAATCTTATGAACGAGCTCGGCAAGCTCTCGAAGATCATCGACCGCGAGGCACCTGACGCAGACCGCGAGACGCTTTTGGTGCTCGACGCGACGACTGGCCAGAACGGGCTCAACCAGGCCCGCGTCTTCCGGGACACCGCGGGTCTGACCGGCATCGTTCTTACAAAGCTCGACGGCACGGCCAAGGGCGGCATCGCGATCGCGATCGCCCGCGAGCTCGGCGTACCGGTGAAGCTCGTCGGACTCGGCGAGGGGATCGATGATCTTCGGCCTTTTGACGCAAGAGCCTATGTGGAGGCGATCATCTGATGGGAATGAAATTTTTGCTTGCGACGCACAACCCGAACAAGCTCCGGGAGATGCGAGAGATCTTATCCGGCTGCGGTGTCGAGGTGATCTCGCCTGATGAGGCGGGCGTTCATGTCGATGTGGAGGAAACGGGCACGACTTTTGCCGAGAACGCCGCGCTCAAGGCGGAGGCGCTTTCAAAAGAGAGCGGGCTTCCGGCGATCGCCGACGACTCGGGCCTTTCGGTCGATGCGCTGAACGGTGCGCCCGGCGTCTACTCCGCGCGTTACGGCGGCGGGGAACTTGACGACGCGGGTCGCTGCCGTCTGCTCCTTGAAAACCTGCGCGGCGCGAAAACACGCAGCGCGCATTTCACCTGTGCGATCTGCTGCGTCTTCCCGGACGGCACGCATCTCACCGCTGAGGGCCGCTGTGACGGCGCGATCTCCTATGCGATGCTCGGCACGAACGGCTTCGGTTACGATCCGCTCTTCCTGATCACCGCCAAGGGCAAGACCTTTGCGCAGCTCTCCGCCGAGGAAAAGGCGGAGATCTCCCATCGCGGAAAGGCTCTGCGCGCTTTTGCTGAAAAACTGGGAACCTATCTTGCGGAGCATCCGTCTATGGATATGAAAAAGGAGGCCTGATGCCCATGGAGCTTAGCGGAAAGCAGAGAGCACATCTTCGCTCTCTTGCCAATACCATCGATACGATCCTGATCGTCGGAAAAGACGGCCTCGGAGAGAATCTCATCAAACAGGCCAACGATGCCCTTGAGGCGCGCGAGCTCATCAAGGGCCGTGTGCTCGACAATAACCTCGACCTTGACGCGCGCTCCTGCGCGCAGGCTTTGGCCGAAAAGACCCGCAGTGAGATCGTGCAGGTGATCGGCACGAAGTTCGTGCTCTACCGCATGAGCCACACGGTCCCGGCCGAGAAGCGCATCAAGCTGCCAAAGGCGGCCAAGAAGGCGGACAGAGCATGAGGATCGGCGTTTACGGCGGCACGTTCAACCCGCCTCACCTAGGGCATATGGCCGCGGCGCGCGCCGCGGCGGTCGCCCTGAAGCTGGATCGTCTGATCCTGATCCCAGACGCGGTCCCGCCCCACAAGCCGCTGCCCGAGGGGAGTCCGACGGCTGAGGAGCGACTGGAGCTCACGCGCATCGCAGCAGCGCAGGCGCACCTGCCTTGCGAAACAGAGGTCAGCGACATTGAACTGCGCCGCGGCGGCATGAGCTACATGGCAGATACGATCGAGGCGCTGCGTGCTGAGGTCGGAGAGGACGCCGAGCTCTGGCTTCTGATGGGCTCTGATATGTTTCTCACTTTTGACCGCTGGTATATGCCGGAGCGGATCCTGAAGCAGGCTGGGCTGTGCGCCTTCCACCGTGTACATGCCGACGAGGATCAGGCCTTTGAGTCGCAGCGCGCAAAGCTTTATTCCCTGGTGCCGGAGAGCCGCATCTTTACGATGTCGATCCCGGAGCTTGTGGAGATCTCGTCGTCTGACCTGCGTGCGATGCTGAAGGCGGAGCCTGAGAGGGCGCTTGCGTACATCGCGCCGGCGGAGCTCGGCTTCATCCTGCGCAAAGCGCTCTATGCGACGGATGCGGATCTTAAGCGGCTCCCGCTTTCTCTGCTGCGCCCGGTCGCGCTGAGCTTCCTTAAGGAAAAGCGTATCCCGCATGTGCTCGGCACGGAGCAGGAGGCTATCAAGCTCGCGCTGCGCTACGGCGCGGATGTGGAGAAGGCGCGGCGGACGGCCCTGCTGCATGACATGACGAAAAAACTCGAGATGCCGGAGCAGAAGGCGCTGTGTGAGCTTTACGCACTGCCGCTCGACGCGCTTGAGGAAAAGGCTTTGAAGCTCCTGCACGCGAAGACAGGCGCTGCCATGGCGGCCGACCTCTTCGGCGTCGGCGAGGAGATTGCCTCCGCGATACGCTGGCATACAACAGGGCGCGCTGATATGACACTTTTGGAGAAGATCATCTATTTAGCCGATTACATTGAGCCCAGCCGGGATTTTCCGGGGGTTTGGGCACTTCGGAAAACCGTCTATGAGGACCTCGACGCGGGGCTTTTGATGGGACTTGAGATGACGATCGCCGAGATGGAGGAGATGGGGAACCCTGTTCACCACGCGACGATCGAAGCTCGTGACTGGCTGCAGGAGGTGAAAGCTTGAGCGGAAAGAGATTGGCTAAACCCGAACACAAAGAGGGCAGAGGCGGCAAAAAGCCGTTTAAGATCGCGCTGGCGGTCATCTGCGTGCTCGCGGTACTGCTCTTTGCGGCATATCGCATGCTCTTTGTGCGCCCTGAGCTCAGCACGGCCGGGCAGGGCGGCGGCGCAGGAGGCGGAGGCTTCTTCTCGGCGCTCACCGGCCGCGGCGGGAGTGCCGCGGAAGAAGTAGACTACGGCGACGGCGTCAAGCCTGTGGCCGAGGGGGAGCGCAAGAGCAAGGACTACTACACTGTGCTGATCATGGGCCGAGATACCGGCGGCGGCGGGGACACC
>CAMNAE010000039.1 GCA_946530565.1 uncultured Oscillibacter sp. | reverse complement strand
GACGCCGCGGCCTACGGCGTGAGCGGCGATGCGCTTTTGAATTGGGTCGCGGAAGGCGATAAGGCCGCGCTCGGCGATACGCGCAGCTCTGTCAGCTATGTCCGCCCGCTCGCGGACTATATCGGCGGCTTCGTGCTTATGAACATCCCCTACGAGGCGTTCTATGCCGCCGAGGCCGACGGCTTTGACGCCGTCTCCGGCGCGACGCTCAAGTACGAAAACCTCGGCATCGCCGGCGGCAGCTACCATGAAACTGACGCCGACACCGACGCCGATGCGATCGCCGCGGGCGTGACCTTCCCGGTGCAGGTCACGGACCTCAGCGTGCTGGACGCCGCACTTGAGGTCACCGACGAGACGAGCAAGACAATCAACCTCGTCACCGGCCGCGAGAAGACGGTCACGGCGACCGAGGTCACGGGCGCCGACGCGCTCTTCTGCGCGCCGACGTACAGCTGGTACCGCCTGAGCGAGGTGCCTGTGAACTATAAGATGTTGAGTGTCGGCGAGGAAGGCGCGTTCACCTTTGGCGCCCTGAGCGCCGAGCCGGAAGCCGTCGAGGGCGTGACCGGTACAGCCAGCTACGAGACCCACCACGGCAACGAGATCGAGATCCGCTTAAGCGATACGACGATCGAGTCGACCGACACGGTAAACGGCATCGTTCTGACCTTCGACGACGGCACGACGCTCGGCCTTCCGCACGTGCAGGGCTTCTGGCAGCGCACGCAGATCGGTTTCCATGAGCTCGGCGACAACGCGGGCAAAACGATCACGAATGTGCGCTTCATCACCGACAGCAAGGTCCTCGACTGTGCGGTCAGCATCAGGATGAGCGGCAGCGACGAGCGCGGCTATGTGCTCATGAACATCCCCTACGAGGCGTTCTACGCCGCCGAGGCCGACAGCTTTGACGCGATCACCGGCGCGACGCTCAAGTATGAGAACGCGAGCATCGCCGGCGGCAGCTACCACGAGACGGACGCCGACACCGACGACGCAGCGATCGCCGCGGGCGTGACCTTCCCGGTCTTTGTGGACGACTTCTCGAAGCTCGACGCTGCGCTTGAGGTCAAGGCGGACGATACGAAGACGATCAACCTTGTGACCGGCCGCGAAAAGACGATCACCGCGACAGAGGTCAGCGGCGCCGATATCCTCTTCTGCGCGCCGGGCGGCAGCTGGATGAAGCTCAACGAGGCGCCCGCACGCTACAAGACCCTGAACGCCGACGGCAGCTTCAGCGCGGTCTCCGGCAGAGCCACCGCCGTCGAGGGCGTAACCGGCACGGCCAGCTATGAGACGCACCACGGCAACGCGATCGAGATCCGCCTGAATGACACGACGATCGAGTCGACCGACACGGTAAACGGCGTCGTCCTGACTTTCGACGACGGCACGACGCTCGGTCTTCCGCACGTGCAGGGCGTCTGGCAGCGCACGCAGATCGGCTTTGCCGAGCTCGGCGACCGCGTCGGCAAGACGATCACGAACGTCCGATTCATCACCGCTGAAAAGCTCCTCGACTGCGCGCTCGAGCTTCTCATCAAGCCGATCATCGAAGAGGGGATCTCCGCGGAGTTCACCGCGAGCGATACGCTGAGCGTTGCCGGCATCCCCGCAGACGCCGGAAACGTCACCTTGAGCCTTGCTTATGCCGAGGGCCGGCAGCGCATCCCGGTCGAGGCCGAGGCCGCGCTCGGTGAGGACGGCACCTCCGCCATCCTCACGCTCGCCGAAAACTCCACGAGCGAAAAGACCTACACGGTCACGATCGAGAGCGACAAGTATGCCCCCAAGGCGCTCTCGCTCCCCGGTCTGGATCCCGATCCGGTCGAGAGCTATGTTGAGCGCGCCTATGAGGTCATCCTCGGCCGCAGCGCCGACGCTGAGGGCGCGGCCCACTGGACTGAGGAGATCGCGAACGGCGCCTCCGCCGGCGAGATCATCGACGCGTTCTTCGCAAGCGATGAATTCACCGCGAAGGACCTCTCGAACAGCGAGATCGTGACGCTCTGCTACGAGGCGATGCTCTCCCGCGAGCCCGACACCGAGGGCCTTGAGAACTGGACGCGCCTGCTGGACGCGGGCTACTCCACGACGAAGCTCGTCGCCGAGTTCACCGCGAGCCCTGAGTTTGCCGCGGTCTGCGACGCCTACGGCCTGACTGCCGGCGAGATCGAACTGCCCGCCGCGGATCAGAACATCAACGTGACGAACTTTGCAAAGCGTCTCTACACCGTCGCGCTGGAGCGCGAGGCGGACAATGACGGCCTCAACGACTGGGTCTCCCAGATCCTCGCCGGCACGACCACGCCCGAGGACGCCGCCTTCGGCGTCGTCTTCTCCGACGAGGCGATGGCGATGGAGCGTGACGATACGGCCTTCATCACGATGCTCTACGAGCTCCTGCTCGGCCGTGCGCCTGAGAGCGACGAGGCCCTTGCCAACTGGGTCAACGTGCTGAGCGCGGGTGCTGCCGCCGGCCGTGACCCCGGCGAACTGCGGCAGGAGTGCTTCCGTCTCTTCGCCGCGAGCGAGGAATTCAAAATGATCGTTGAGAGCTACGGTCTCTGATCCGGATCACATCTCCATGCTGCCCCGGAGCCTTCTTCATAGAGGCTCCGGGGCTTTCACACATGCAAGGCTCTTGAATGGCGGGCCGGATTCTGCTATATTGAAAAAAACACATGAAGGGGAGGGACCGCCGTGGATACGCAGAACTATCGCTTTTTCCAGCACCGTGCGTGCGAGTTCTTCCCCTGCCACGCCGGCGTTGCAGAGGAGGATTTCAACTGCCTATTCTGCTACTGCCCGCTCTATGCGCTCGGTGAAAAATGCGGCGGGAACTTCTGCTATACAGCCGAGGGCGTAAAGAGCTGCGTGAATTGCGCCTTTCCGCACGCGCGCGGGCATTATGACGCCGTCCTTGCGCGCTTTTCCGAGCTCTCGGAGCTTGCCCGAAGGGGGCGCGGCGATGGCCTTTGAACACTATGTCGTGAGCGGACAGAGGAAGCTGCGCTGCGGCTATACGACCGGCACCTGCGCGGCCCTCGCCTCCGCGGGCGCGGCGCAGCTGCTCCTCACCGGCAGGGCGCCGGAGACGCTGCGGCTCAAGACCCCGGCGGGGCTCACGGTCGAAGTTGAGCCGGAATACTGCTCTCTGCGGGGCGACGCCGCGGTATGCGCGGTCAGAAAAGACGGCGGCGACGATGTCGACGCGACCGACGGCTGCCTGATCGTCGCCGAGGTCCGGTGCACGGAAGAGCCGGGCATCACGATCACGGGCGGCGCGGGCGTCGGACGCGTCACGAAGCCAGGGCTCGATCAGCCGGTCGGGGCCTACGCGATCAACTCCGCACCACGCCGGCAGATCGCCGAGGCAATCAAAGCGGTCCTGGCCGTGCTCAACGAGAAAAGCGGCCTGATCGTCACGATCACGGTCCCCGGCGGGGCAGAGCTCGCAAAGAAAACATTCAATCCGCAGCTTGGCATCGAGGGCGGCATCTCGATCCTCGGCACGAGCGGGATCGTGGAGCCGATGAGCGAACGCGCGATCGTCGAGACGATCCGGCTGAACATCCGCCAGGCGGCGGCCGAGGGGCGAGAAAAACTCATTCTCGCGCCGGGGAACTACGCACTTGCATTTGTGAAAGAAAGCGGCCTGAGCGCCGCCGGGATCTCAGTGATCAAGGTGTCCAACTTCATCGGCGACGCGTTCGACATGGCCGCCGCCGAGGGCGTTCGGAGCGTGCTGCTCGTCGGTCACATCGGGAAGCTCGTAAAACTCGCCGGCGGGATCATGAACACGCACTCGCGCACGGCCGACTGCCGTGCCGAGCTCTTCACCGCGCACGCGGCGCTCTGTGGGGCGGACAGTGCGCTTCTTCACGCGCTGATGGCCGCGCCGACCGCTGACGCCTGCCTTGCCCTGCTCACGGAAGCGGGGCTGCGGGAGCGCGTGCTCGCGAGTCTGCTGGGCGCGATCGGGCGGCAGATCAAAAAACGCGCCGGAAATATGCGCGCGGGCGCGCTCGTCTTTTCGAACCAATACGGATTTCTGGGCATGACACAAAGCGCGGAGGAGGTGCTGGAGGAATGGTGCATTTCGTGGGAGCCGGACCGGGCGCGGCCGACCTGATCACGCTCCGGGGCGCGGAGCTTCTCCGGCATGCCGATGTGCTGATCTGGGCCGGGAGCCTGGTGAACCCGGAGCTTCTGGCCCTCGCGCCCGCGCAGTGCGAAGTGCACGACAGCGCGCGTTTGACGCTCGAGGCGGTCATCGCGCTGATCGAGCGCGCCGAGGCGGCGGGGAAGACGACTGTGCGGCTGCACAGCGGGGACACAAGCCTCTACGGCGCGATATACGAGCAGGCGGAGGCTCTGCGCGTGCGCGGCATCTCCTTCGACGTGACGCCGGGCGTCTCGAGCTTCTCGGCGGCCGCGGCGGCGCTTGGGACCGAGTATACGGTCCCCGGCGTGAGCCAGAGCCTGATCATCACGCGCGCGGCCGGACGCACGCCGGTCCCGGAGCGGGAGGCTTTAAAAAGCCTTGCCGCGCACGGGGCCTCGATGGCGCTGTTTTTATCGGCCGGCCTTGCAGAACATGTTCAGCGCGCCCTGCTTGAGGGCGGCGCGTATACGGAAGATACGCCCTGCGCAGTCGTATACAAGGCGAGCTGGCCGGAAGAGCGCGTGCTGCACTGCAGCGTGAAAACACTCGTCAGTACCCTGGAAGAGGCCGGGATCCAAAACAGCGCGCTGATCCTCGTCGGGGACTTCCTGGAAGACGCGGGCGAGCGGAGCCGCCTCTATGACCCGGCCTTTTCGACCGGGTACCGGGAGGCGTCGGCATGAGAAAGCTCTCGTACCTTGCCTTTACCGACGCCGGCGAGGCGCTCGCCGCGCGCCTTTCCCGCGCACTCGGCGGCACGGTCTCCCGCGCGGGCGAGGGCGGGAACACGACGCTCGCCGACTGGACAGCGGCGCGTTTTTCGGAGCAGGGCGGCGCTCTCGTCTATATCGGCGCTGCCGGCATCGCCGTGCGCGCGATCGCGCCGCACTTAAAAAACAAAGCCTCCGATCCGGCGGTCGTGGCGCTTGACGAGCAGGGCCGCTTTGTGATCCCGCTGCTCTCCGGCCACCTCGGCGGGGCCAACGAGCTCGCGCGCGCGATCGCGCGGGAGACGCGCGGCAGCGCGGTCATCACGACGGCGACGGACGTACGCGGCGTCTTCGCGGTCGACGAATGGGCTCGGAAACAGAATTGCGCGATCCGGCCGTGCGTCGGCATCAAGGCGGTCTCGAAAAAGCTCCTGCGGGGCGAAACGATCACGCTCGGGAGCGCCTTTCCGATCGCGGGAGAATTGCCGGACAATATTATGTTAACTCAAGAAGCAACGGCGGACGTCACCGTAAGCATGTATGAAGGGCCGGGACTCCGCGTGATCCCAAGATGTCTGACGCTCGGCGCCGGCTGCCGCAGGGGGATCTCCTGCGCGCAGCTTGAAGAATGTTATGTAAACTTTTGCCGCGAGAGCGGACTTGCTCCCGAGGCCTTCAAAAGCGTATCGAGCATCGACTTAAAGGCAGAAGAGCCCGGACTTTTGGAATTTTGCGAGAAGCACGCTCTGCCGCTCGTGACCTTTTCGGCCGAAGCGCTCCGCGCCGTTCCGGGCAGCTTTTCTTTCTCGCGTTTCGTGCTGGAGACCACGGGGGTCGACAATGTCTGCGAGCGCGCGGCCGTGCTCGCCTCCGGCGGCAGGCTGTTGATCCGAAAGAGCAGATTCGAAGGTGTGACGTTCGCGGCGGCGATCGCCGAGCCGCGGCTTTCATGGAGGTGGCGCGATGTCTGAGCTCTATATCGTCGGCATCGGGCCGGGGAGCGCGGCGCAGATGACCTGTGAGGCCCGCGCGGCGCTTGATCGCGCGGAAGTGATCGTGGGCTACGACACGTATGTAAAGCTCGTCTCGCCGCTCTATCCCGAAAAAGAGTTTCGTTCCGCGCCGATGCGCCGGGAGATCGAGCGCTGCCGCCTGGCGCTTGAGAGCGCCGCCGCGGGAAAAAGCACCGCGCTCATCTGCAGCGGCGACGCCGGCGTCTACGGTCTGGCAGGGCCGGTCCTGCAGCTTGCGCCGGAGTACCCGGAGGTCGGGATCGAGGTGATCCCCGGGGTCACGGCGGCGCTGGCCGGCGCGGCAAAGCTCGGCGCGCCGCTCGGTCATGACTTCTGCTGTATCTCGCTCTCGGACCTCCTGACGCCCTGGGAGACGATCGAGCGGCGGCTGCGCGCGGCGGCGGCGGGGGATTTTGTGATCTGCCTCTACAACCCCGCGTCCCGCTCCCGGCGCGATCATCTGCGCCGGGCCTGTGAGGTGCTGCTGGAGAGCAAGGTGCCTGAGACGCCCTGCGGCTATGTGCGAAGCATCGGCCGCGAGGGGCAGGCGCAGGGCCTTTTGACGCTGGACGCGCTCAGGGACTTCGAGGCCGACATGTTCACGACCGTGTTCATCGGCGCGTCGCAGACCGAATCGATCGGGGAAAAGCTCGTGACGCCGCGGGGGTACCGCGTATGAAGCGCGTAAGTGTCCTGATCTTCGGCGGCACGAGCGAGGGGCGGCTGCTCTCGCACGCGCTCTCGGAGCTCGGCGCCGCGGTCACCGTGAGCGTTGTGACCGCCTACGGCGTCGAGGCGCAGGGTGAGGCGCCCGGCATCACGGTGCTGAAGGGCGCGAAGACGCCGGATATGCTCCCGGCGCTGCTGGGGCGCTTCGACCTTGTGATCGATGCGACGCACCCCTATGCCCGGCACATCTCGGCGAGCCTGAAGCAGGCGGCGAAAAAGAGCGGCGTGCGCTTGCTGCGGCTCAGGAGGCCCGAGAGTGCCGCGTTGCCGGATGGCGCGCTTGTCTTTGAGACGGCAGGGGAGGCCGCGGCCTATCTTGCCGGGCGCGAGGGAAATGTCCTTCTCACGACCGGCGCGAAGGAGCTTTTATCCTTTGCCGCGATCCCGCCCGCGCGGCTCTTCGTCCGCGTGCTCCCGACGCATGACTCGCTCGCCGCCTGCGAGGCGCTGAGCATCCCGCACCGGAACATCATCGCGATGCAGGGGCCGTTTTCCGCCGCGCTCAATGAGGCGATATTGCGGCAGTTTGAAATACGCTTCCTTGTGAGCAAGGACGGCGGCGCGGCGGGCGGCTTTCCCGAAAAGTGCGCGGCCGCGGCGGCCGCGGGCGTGACGCTCGCAGTGCTCCGGCGGCCGGAGGATACCGGCGAGGACTACGACACGATCCTGAGGATCTGCAGGGAGATGATCGCATGACCGTGACACTGATCGGACTTGGCTGCGGGACGCTTCAAAGCGCGACGGCCGAGGGGCTCGCGGCGCTCGAAAAAAGCGACGCGATCTTCGGCGCGCCGCGGCTTCTCGAGCTGTTGTCGGCGTTTCCGAAACCGAAAATACCGTTCGTGCGCTCGGCGGATCTTGCCGGGAAGCTCGCCTCCGGCTCATATGAGCGACCGGCGGTCGTCTTCAGCGGCGACACGGGCTTTCATTCCGGCGCGCGCATGTGTAAGCTCCTTTTAAAAGAGCAGGGCATTTCGCTGCGGCTGCTCCCGGGCATTTCGAGCGTGCAGTATCTCGCAGCACGCCTAGGCCGGCCCTGGCAGGACTGGGGGCTCTATTCCGCCCACGCCGGGGACTGCGACGCCGTGACCGCGGTCATGCAGGGAAAACCGGCCTTCTTCCTGACCGGCGGGGAGCGGACGCCTGCCTGGCTCTGCGAGCGCTTGCGCCTTGCGGGGCTCGGCGCGCTCCCGGTCACGGTCGCGGAGCGTCTGTCCTGTGACGATGAGCGCATCACGGCCTGCACGGCAGCCGAGGCGGCGGAGATGACCTTTGACCCGCTCTCGGTGCTGCTCGCGGAGCCGGCGGTCGTGCACGCGCGCTGCCCGGGCATCCCGGACGATCATTTTGTGCGCGGCACGGTGCCGATGACGAAGCGCTTTGTCCGTGCCGCGATCCTCTCGGTGCTCTGTGTCCGACCGGAGGAGACGGTCTGGGACGTCGGCGCGGGTACCGGCGCGGTCTCGGTGGAGCTCGCGCTCTCGGCCTCGCGGGGGCGCTGCTATGCCGTTGAGGAACGGACCGAGGCCTGCGCACTGATCCGGGAGAACCGGCAGCGCTTCGGCGCCTGGAACCTGACGCTCACCGAGGGCCACGCGCCGGAGGCGCTCGAGCGGCTCCCCGCGCCGGACGCGGTCTTTGTCGGCGGGAGCGGCGGGGCACTTGAGGCGATCTTGGACCGCGCGCTCGAGAAAAACCCGCATGCGCGCATCTGCGTTTCGGCCGTCACGCTTGAGACGCTTGGCGCCGCGGCGGCGTGCTTCAGCGCCCGCGGCCTCGGGTATTCGGCCACGGAGATCGCCGTGAGCCGTTCTCAGAGCATCGGGGCGCGGCATCTGATGCGCGCGGAGAACCCGGTGTATCTGATCTCCGCGCCGCAGGAGGCGGCGCTATGATCGCGCTGATGGTCGCGGCCCCGGCCTCAGGGAGCGGAAAGACCGTGTTCACCTGCGCGCTTTTATCGGCGCTTGCGCGGCGGGG
Organism: uncultured Oscillibacter sp.; assembly: GCA_946530565.1. Lineage (GTDB taxonomy): Bacteria > Bacillota > Clostridia > Oscillospirales > Oscillospiraceae > Oscillibacter. The sequence goes on along the minus strand of CAMNAE010000039.1, from coordinate 1,415 downwards.
CCTCACATGCCGGGCGCTCAAGTGCGGGCCGGACTACATCGACCCGATGTTCCACCGGAGTGTGCTCGGCGTGGAGAGCCGGAACGCGGACCTCTTTTTGAGCGAGGCAGACGAGCTGCGGCGGCAGATCGCGGCGTTTTCCCGCGGCGCCGACGCGCTCATCGCGGAATCCGCCATGGGCTATTATGACGGACTCGGCGCCGTTACAACGCGCGTGAGCGCCTTTGAGACCGCCGAGGCTCTGAAGCTCCCGGTGCTCCTCGTCGTTCCGGCGCGCGGCGCGGCGCTTTCGCTTGCGGCCGTCGTGCGGGGACTTCGCGATTTCCGCACGCCGAGCGGCATCCGCGGCGTTGTGTTAAACGGCTGCCCGGAGCACACGTATTTAAAGCTGCAGCCGGTGCTCGAGCGCGAGACCGGCCTTCCTGTGCTCGGCTTTCTTCCGCAGCTTCCGGAGGCGGAGATCCCGAGCCGGCACCTCGGGCTCCTGACGGCCGGGGAGATCGAAGATCTCAATGGTCGGCTTTCGCGCCTTGCCGGCGCGCTGGAGGCGCATGTGGATCTTGAGCGGCTCTGCCGCATCTTTGAGCGGCCGGAGTCAGAAGCGGCGGCTGCGCCGACGCCGGAGCTGAAGATCGCAACGCGTGCGCGCATCGCCGTCGCGCGGGACGAGGCCTTTTGCTTTATCTATCCGGAGACGCTCGAGGTGCTGCGCGCTCAGGGCGCGGAGCTTCACTTCTTCAGCCCGCTGCGCTCCGTGTCGCTCCCGGCGGGCGTCTGCGCGCTCTATCTCCCGGGCGGCTACCCTGAAAACTACGCAAAAGAGCTCGCCGCGAATGCCGCCTTGCGCCGGAGCATCGCGCGCACGGTCTCCGGCGGGCTCCCGACGATCGCGGAGTGCGGCGGCTTTTTGTACCTCGGCGCGGCGCTTGAGGGCACGGACGGCGTTTCCTGGCCGATGGCGGGCGTGCTTGGCGGCAGGGGCTTTGACAGCTGCCGGCTCGTCCGCTTCGGCTACGCGTATATCCGGGCGGAGCGGGACAGCCTCCTCTTTCGGGCGGGGGAGAAGATCCCCGTGCACGAGTTCCACCACTTCGAGAGCACGGCGCCGGGGCGGGATCTGCTGGTCGAAAAACCCCTTGGCGGGGACATGTGGCGCTGCGGCTATGTGAGCCCGACACTGTACGCGGCCTTCCCGCATCTGTATCTTGCGGGGCGAATCGAGCTTGCCGCGCGCTTCGTATCCGCGGCGCGGAATTATGGGAGAGAGCATGGACTTGGAACAGACGCTGAATAAAGTCATCGCGGCGATCCGGCCGCCGGACGAGGGGGCGCGGCAGGCGGCCAAACGCCGCTGGGACGCGATCGCAAAGCCGCTCTCGGCGCTCGGCCTTTTCGAGACGGCGATCGCGGATATC
>CAMNAE010000038.1 GCA_946530565.1 uncultured Oscillibacter sp. | reverse complement strand
ACAACTATAAAAAAAGCCATTGTAAATCTCGCTAAATTTATATTATGCGAGATTTCACGCCCCGCAAATATGGTAGCACAAGGCCACCTCTCCTGTCAACTGTTTTTTTACCGACGGCGCCGGAAAAGCTGTGCGCGCTCCGGGTATGTTTCAACAAGCTGATCGGCCAGCGCATACAGCGCCGTGATCGTCGGATTGCTGTGATTGAGCGCGCGCTGCACCTTCGGCAGGTCGCCGTACTTGTGCATGAGATCAACGGCGTAGTCCTTCCGCATGGAGTGCGTCCCGGCGTTGGCCTTGATCCGGAGCGCCTTCGCCGTCCGGTTGATGTCAGACCACACAGCCTGCCGCGTGCGCGGCTGCTGCGGATTGCGCGGCGACGGAAACGCCCACGGCGATCCGCCCGCCCGTGTCTTGATCTGATGAATCAGCGTGTCCGGCAAGCCCACCTTTCGCCGCTTGCCGGTCTTCTGCTCGGTGATCCAAAAGCACCGGGCAAGCTGCTCTTGCCGGAGCGCCAGCACGTCCCCCACGCGTAAACCCGTCCAGAGCATCACGCGACAAACAAGCCGGTTGTCTACGGTCAGACCGGCAAGCAGCAACTCAAGCTGTGCCTCTACGAGATATTGTGTTCTGATAGTCTTCTCCCCTCCTGTTTCCTTTCCTGTCCGCAAACCGGCGCCCGCCGGTGCTGCGGTAAACTGCGCCGGGCGGCTTTCGCGCCCGGCTTTACTTTCCCGAACTGTAAATTGCAAAATCCGCTTTTTCGGCAAGCGATTGCGGCACAAGGCAAAACACAGTTATATGGTACCAAATTTTCCCGGGGTACCCCCCCGGGAGTCCGATCATTTTTTCTTACCCCTCCCCCGGATGGCTGCGGCGAGCTGCTCGGCCTCCTGTCGATCAGAATCTTGCGCGAGGTATATGGGCGCGGCCATGTCATCCGGGATATCCTTCCGGCTGTGGTGCTCCATCAACCGCCGATACCATTCGGCCTGCATCAGCGACAGCGAGCCGGACAGAGCGACGGCCAAGGCGTAGACCGTGATCTTGCCGTCACCCGGCAGCGAGAAGCCGAGCAGCGCGCGCAGCGTGTCCCGATCAGCTTCGACCGCCGGAGCGATCGCGCGCTTCATGTTCGACCAGTACACAAGCGGCGAACAGTGGCGCACGCTCATGTCATAGGCGGCGATCTCGTGAGAGCCGACGCGCAGATCGGGAAACCGGCGCAGCAGCGCCATCCGGCGAACGAGCTCGCAGAAGTCCCGCGCGCCCTTGCGCTCCGTGTCGATATCGAACAGCGCAAGGAACTCTTGCGCGGTGGTGTATGGTAGATCTTCCATTGTGTCAGCCCTCCAAGCTGCAGCAGATAGCGCCGAGGCTGCCGATCTCGAAGCCGCTGCCGGCCTCGCCATACGCGGCGTCGAAGTCGAGATCGAGCGCCCGGACTTCTGGCCGGCGCAGATTGCCGCCGCTGTAATACCAGCGGCCGCCGATCTTGCGCTCGGCCTTTGTGATGTACTTCACGACATAGCCCACGGCTGCCCGGCGATCGCCGTACAGCTCGAGCGCGGTCGTGAAACCGAAATCCCATCCGGGGAGATTGTAAACGATATGAGCGCCGCCGTCAAGCAGCCGCCGCCGCTCTGCTTCGCTGCGCGGCTTGCGTGGCCGCTTGACACCCGGCACAGACAAAGTCCCGGAATCAACGACCGGGAGCGCATCATTGAAAAACGCGTGAAAGTGCAAGCCGCCCTTCTTGTGATACTCCGGTATCAAGACATAGGTCAGCCCATGCCGCCGGACATTGTTATCGAGCCAGTTGTGCAGCTTCTTGAAGACAGCTCCATCATCCAGTCGATCGACCTTTTCCGGGCTGACGGTGAGCGTCACGAAATACCGGAAGTCCGTCGATCGAGCGAGATCATAGACGGCGCTGCGCGCCCGTCTCTTGCTGCGCTCGAGATTGTCGCGCGCGCGCTCTTCCCTGTCCGGCGACGAGCGCCGGACTACCCGAAGACGTCCCTTGCCTTGCAGGCGTCGGGACAGCTTGCAGCGTCCGCGCGACAGCTTGCGGCGGCCATGGCCGCCCAGGCTGCCGCGCTCCTCCCATCCCCTCTCCCGGAAGATCGGACGATCTGCGACAAGAGTCTTTGTTCCCCCATCGGGGTATATCTTTGTCAGGGCGTTATGCATGATCGCCCGGGCTTCCGTGCCTTGATACATCTTGTTTTTTCCTCCGGGACACTCTTCCACAGTGGACGCCACTGACGGAATAATGTCCCTCTATCAAGTAGAGGGACAGGCGCCGTAAGTACGGCGCCCGCCCTCTCCGGCTGCTGCCAGATTGAGCGTCCCACTTTTGAGACGAGGCCAACCGATGACCGGCGACCGGCGGCCGAAGATCGGCCGCGCGGCAAAGCGCCGCTTGCGCGGCGCGCCGCCGTCGCGGAGGCTCCGGCGGCCCGCGCTGGCTGGGTGCCTCGGCGTTCGCGTGCAGCTTTGGGTGCTCGTCGATACGCTCGCTGCGCTCGTGCGCCGCTTGTGCGCGCCCCCTCTCCTGCGTCGGGGGGCGTGTCCTGCGCGTCGCTTGCCCCCAAAGGGGGCAAAGCGGTATGCGCTCTTCGGGCGCGGCTGTTCCTGTTCGCTGTCTTTCCGCGCCCTGTCTCTCGCGCCCTCCACTTTTTGCCGGGCTGGCGCGCGCTGCCCGGCGCGTAGCGCCATGGCGCGCGTGCTGGCGCCCGTCAAAAAAGCGCCCGAAAAAGGGCTTCGGCGGCCCCCCGGAGTCCCCCTTGCCGCCGTCTTGCCCGCGCTCGGGTGCGCTGCCCCGCCGTCGCCGTCGCCGGGCTGTGCTTGTTGTTCGCGCCTTTGTTTCCGGCGCTCTGCTCTTCGGCGCCGCCGGGGCGCGCGCCCGGCGCGGGCGCGCGGTCGGCGCGGGGGCCAACAAGGTGCGGGGGGCCGCCTTCGGCCAGCCGCGCCCCGCGTTCCTCTATATTCGAAACGCGCGGGCGCGGTTCCCTCCGCGCCGGTGGTCTGTGCTCGTCTCGGCTGGGTGCGTTTTCGCGCGTCGGCTGGCGCGCTGGCTGGTGCGTGGTCGCGAGCTTGGTGCTTGTCCCCGCGCCCCTTTTCCTCCCGCCCGCCCCCGCGAGGTTTCCGCGGGGCGGGCGAAGGTTGAGAACAAGCGCGCCGCGCAAGCGCGGCGCGCGCTCAACAAGGGACGCTCTCATTTCGCGGCGTCTTCTACATCGGGCGCGAAAAGAATCTCGACAGGCTCGTTCTTCCTGTCCTCGCCCTCTGCGCGTCGAAGCAAGACCGCGATCTTGCCGCGCTGCTCTCGGGCGTCAAGGGCGCTTTTGACGCCCAGCACCGCGGCCGCGTCCTTGATTACGTTCGAGAGCTTATCAAGGTCGGCGCTGCTCAACACTTCCGCGTCGAGCAGCTCCTCCGTTCTTTGCAGCAGTTTCCGCGTCACGCGCGTGACGGCTGCCTTGTTCGTCTCGGCTATGTCCTCCCCTCCTTTCCTCGGCTGCGCGCACCGTTGCCCCTCGCCCTGGCTGCCGGGCTTCGCTGGCTGTCGCCGGCGCGCCCGGCTTTTGCAAGGGCTTCGGGTCGTGCGCGCTGCCTCTATCGGCCGTCGCCCTGGCTGCGCGTCGATGCGGCCCTCCCGCCTTGCGGGGCCCGCCGCAGCGTCGCGCTTTTGCAAGGGCTTCCGGCCTCAAATGCTCATCGGGCCGGTATGGTCTTCGACATGAACGCCGACCATGACCTCATCAAGAAAGCTGTCATTGTACGGATCGACGCCCCACGCAAGCGCCGCCTCGCGTATCGCGTCGATCTGATCGCGCGCTCGTACGATCGACAGCCCCTGCGTCGGGTGATATACTTCCCACTTCAAAAGCGGCAAGTCTTGAAATCTCGCCATGCTGTCCCCCCTTTCCTTTCGGCCGTCGCCCTGGCTGCCGTCGCCCAGGCTGCCGGGCTTTGCCCGGCTTTGCTTGGGCTTCCGGCTTTTGCAAGGGCTTCCGGCCTTTATCCCAACACGGCCGCCCACATCACGGCGGCCAGTTCGTGCCAGTCCTCGACAAGTCCGCCGCGCTCGCGTTCCCTGCGCGCTTCGCGCTCCGCTCGCTCTGCGTCCAGCCGCGCCCAGCGCCGCCGGGCTTCGGCTTTCGCCTCCGCCGCGTCGGCTGCGTCGATGCTGAAGCATTCGCCGTTGTCCCTCCATACGCGGTAGAGATTCCGGCCGCCGTATGATTGGCCATACACGCGGCGCACGATCACGCCGTCGCGCTATCTGCCGCCGCTCATGCTTCGGCCTCCGCTGCGGCTTCGGCCGCTGCATACCCGGCAAGGCAAAATTCGCACTCTTCGGGGCAGCAGAACAAACCCTCGGCGCGACAATCGTATTTCTCATCAGGCGTCAGATCATCACAAGCCACGTCCCACCATCCGCACCACTCGGCCATGATCAGACCTCCCTTGTCTGTCCGGCGCTGTCATACTGTGCGCGGGGGCGCACGATGACCCGCCGGGGCTGCAGCCTCGGCAGCAGGGACGAAAGCCTCGACCCCTGCCGCTTGCGCGGCTGTTGTTCAAAGAAAAAAAAGTGATCACAGGCCGGACACAGGGCGCATTTATACGGAGCATGGCCGCGCGTCCTCATGCCGGCGAGGAAGTGGCCCGGCTCATAGCACAGGCCGAACAGGCCGCGACGGTTGGTGAAGTACCAGCATTTCCAGCAGATGCGCAGCATCAGCGCCGCCCTCCTTTCTGACCGGGCGCACAAAAGGCGCTCTCCATGATGTAGACCTCGCACGCCTGAAACTCGCTGATCGTGCGAGCGAGGCGCAGCGCCTCCGATCGGCTCAACATGTCGCCGACGGTGACGCCCTCCCGGTTGAGATGGTCCTTGCAGATGACACACCAGTATTGCATGATTACCTCCCCTTTCTACTGGCTGCGGGGCGCAAAAAAGCGCCGCCCACTTCCCTGTCATAGGGACGTGAGCAGCGCTCAAAAAAACAGCTAATTAATTTATATTATGCGAGATTTCACGCCCCGCAAATATGGTAGCACAAGGCCACCTCTCCTGTCAACTGTTTTTTTACCGACGGCGCCGGAAAAGCTGTGCGCGCTCCGGGTATGTTTCAACAAGCTGATCGGCCAGCGCATACAGCGCCGTGATCGTCGGATTGCTGTGATTGAGCGCGCGCTGCACCTTCGGCAGGTCGCCGTACTTGTGCATGAGATCAACGGCGTAGTCCTTCCGCATGGAGTGCGTCCCGGCGTTGGCCTTGATCCGGAGCGCCTTCGCCGTCCGGTTGATGTCAGACCACACAGCCTGCCGCGTGCGCGGCTGCTGCGGATTGCGCGGCGACGGAAACGCCCACGGCGATCCGCCCGCCCGTGTCTTGATCTGATGAATCAGCGTGTCCGGCAAGCCCACCTTTCGCCGCTTGCCGGTCTTCTGCTCGGTGATCCAAAAGCACCGGGCAAGCTGCTCTTGCCGGAGCGCCAGCACGTCCCCCACGCGTAAACCCGTCCAGAGCATCACGCGACAAACAAGCCGGTTGTCTACGGTCAGACCGGCAAGCAGCAACTCAAGCTGTGCCTCTACGAGATATTGTGTTCTGATAGTCTTCTCCCCTCCTGTTTCCTTTCCTGTCCGCAAACCGGCGCCCGCCGGTGCTGCGGTAAACTGCGCCGGGCGGCTTTCGCGCCCGGCTTTACTTTCCCGAACTGTAAATTGCAAAATCCGCTTTTTCGGCAAGCGATTGCGGCACAAGGCAAAACACAGTTATATGGTACCAAATTTTCCCGGGGTACCCCCCCGGGAGTCCGATCATTTTTTCTTACCCCTCCCCCGGATGGCTGCGGCGAGCTGCTCGGCCTCCTGTCGATCAGAATCTTGCGCGAGGTATATGGGCGCGGCCATGTCATCCGGGATATCCTTCCGGCTGTGGTGCTCCATCAACCGCCGATACCATTCGGCCTGCATCAGCGACAGCGAGCCGGACAGAGCGACGGCCAAGGCGTAGACCGTGATCTTGCCGTCACCCGGCAGCGAGAAGCCGAGCAGCGCGCGCAGCGTGTCCCGATCAGCTTCGACCGCCGGAGCGATCGCGCGCTTCATGTTCGACCAGTACACAAGCGGCGAACAGTGGCGCACGCTCATGTCATAGGCGGCGATCTCGTGAGAGCCGACGCGCAGATCGGGAAACCGGCGCAGCAGCGCCATCCGGCGAACGAGCTCGCAGAAGTCCCGCGCGCCCTTGCGCTCCGTGTCGATATCGAACAGCGCAAGGAACTCTTGCGCGGTGGTGTATGGTAGATCTTCCATTGTGTCAGCCCTCCAAGCTGCAGCAGATAGCGCCGAGGCTGCCGATCTCGAAGCCGCTGCCGGCCTCGCCATACGCGGCGTCGAAGTCGAGATCGAGCGCCCGGACTTCTGGCCGGCGCAGATTGCCGCCGCTGTAATACCAGCGGCCGCCGATCTTGCGCTCGGCCTTTGTGATGTACTTCACGACATAGCCCACGGCTGCCCGGCGATCGCCGTACAGCTCGAGCGCGGTCGTGAAACCGAAATCCCATCCGGGGAGATTGTAAACGATATGAGCGCCGCCGTCAAGCAGCCGCCGCCGCTCTGCTTCGCTGCGCGGCTTGCGTGGCCGCTTGACACCCGGCACAGACAAAGTCCCGGAATCAACGACCGGGAGCGCATCATTGAAAAACGCGTGAAAGTGCAAGCCGCCCTTCTTGTGATACTCCGGTATCAAGACATAGGTCAGCCCATGCCGCCGGACATTGTTATCGAGCCAGTTGTGCAGCTTCTTGAAGACAGCTCCATCATCCAGTCGATCGACCTTTTCCGGGCTGACGGTGAGCGTCACGAAATACCGGAAGTCCGTCGATCGAGCGAGATCATAGACGGCGCTGCGCGCCCGTCTCTTGCTGCGCTCGAGATTGTCGCGCGCGCGCTCTTCCCTGTCCGGCGACGAGCGCCGGACTACCCGAAGACGTCCCTTGCCTTGCAGGCGTCGGGACAGCTTGCAGCGTCCGCGCGACAGCTTGCGGCGGCCATGGCCGCCCAGGCTGCCGCGCTCCTCCCATCCCCTCTCCCGGAAGATCGGACGATCTGCGACAAGAGTCTTTGTTCCCCCATCGGGGTATATCTTTGTCAGGGCGTTATGCATGATCGCCCGGGCTTCCGTGCCTTGATACATCTTGTTTTTTCCTCCGGGACACTCTTCCACAGTGGACGCCACTGACGGAATAATGTCCCTCTATCAAGTAGAGGGACAGGCGCCGTAAGTACGGCGCCCGCCCTCTCCGGCTGCTGCCAGATTGAGCGTCCCACTTTTGAGACGAGGCCAACCGATGACCGGCGACCGGCGGCCGAAGATCGGCCGCGCGGCAAAGCGCCGCTTGCGCGGCGCGCCGCCGTCGCGGAGGCTCCGGCGGCCCGCGCTGGCTGGGTGCCTCGGCGTTCGCGTGCAGCTTTGGGTGCTCGTCGATACGCTCGCTGCGCTCGTGCGCCGCTTGTGCGCGCCCCCTCTCCTGCGTCGGGGGGCGTGTCCTGCGCGTCGCTTGCCCCCAAAGGGGGCAAAGCGGTATGCGCTCTTCGGGCGCGGCTGTTCCTGTTCGCTGTCTTTCCGCGCCCTGTCTCTCGCGCCCTCCACTTTTTGCCGGGCTGGCGCGCGCTGCCCGGCGCGTAGCGCCATGGCGCGCGTGCTGGCGCCCGTCAAAAAAGCGCCCGAAAAAGGGCTTCGGCGGCCCCCCGGAGTCCCCCTTGCCGCCGTCTTGCCCGCGCTCGGGTGCGCTGCCCCGCCGTCGCCGTCGCCGGGCTGTGCTTGTTGTTCGCGCCTTTGTTTCCGGCGCTCTGCTCTTCGGCGCCGCCGGGGCGCGCGCCCGGCGCGGGCGCGCGGTCGGCGCGGGGGCCAACAAGGTGCGGGGGGCCGCCTTCGGCCAGCCGCGCCCCGCGTTCCTCTATATTCGAAACGCGCGGGCGCGGTTCCCTCCGCGCCGGTGGTCTGTGCTCGTCTCGGCTGGGTGCGTTTTCGCGCGTCGGCTGGCGCGCTGGCTGGTGCGTGGTCGCGAGCTTGGTGCTTGTCCCCGCGCCCCTTTTCCTCCCGCCCGCCCCCGCGAGGTTTCCGCGGGGCGGGCGAAGGTTGAGAACAAGCGCGCCGCGCAAGCGCGGCGCGCGCTCAACAAGGGACGCTCTCATTTCGCGGCGTCTTCTACATCGGGCGCGAAAAGAATCTCGACAGGCTCGTTCTTCCTGTCCTCGCCCTCTGCGCGTCGAAGCAAGACCGCGATCTTGCCGCGCTGCTCTCGGGCGTCAAGGGCGCTTTTGACGCCCAGCACCGCGGCCGCGTCCTTGATTACGTTCGAGAGCTTATCAAGGTCGGCGCTGCTCAACACTTCCGCGTCGAGCAGCTCCTCCGTTCTTTGCAGCAGTTTCCGCGTCACGCGCGTGACGGCTGCCTTGTTCGTCTCGGCTATGTCCTCCCCTCCTTTCCTCGGCTGCGCGCACCGTTGCCCCTCGCCCTGGCTGCCGGGCTTCGCTGGCTGTCGCCGGCGCGCCCGGCTTTTGCAAGGGCTTCGGGTCGTGCGCGCTGCCTCTATCGGCCGTCGCCCTGGCTGCGCGTCGATGCGGCCCTCCCGCCTTGCGGGGCCCGCCGCAGCGTCGCGCTTTTGCAAGGGCTTCCGGCCTCAAATGCTCATCGGGCCGGTATGGTCTTCGACATGAACGCCGACCATGACCTCATCAAGAAAGCTGTCATTGTACGGATCGACGCCCCACGCAAGCGCCGCCTCGCGTATCGCGTCGATCTGATCGCGCGCTCGTACGATCGACAGCCCCTGCGTCGGGTGATATACTTCCCACTTCAAAAGCGGCAAGTCTTGAAATCTCGCCATGCTGTCCCCCCTTTCCTTTCGGCCGTCGCCCTGGCTGCCGTCGCCCAGGCTGCCGGGCTTTGCCCGGCTTTGCTTGGGCTTCCGGCTTTTGCAAGGGCTTCCGGCCTTTATCCCAACACGGCCGCCCACATCACGGCGGCCAGTTCGTGCCAGTCCTCGACAAGTCCGCCGCGCTCGCGTTCCCTGCGCGCTTCGCGCTCCGCTCGCTCTGCGTCCAGCCGCGCCCAGCGCCGCCGGGCTTCGGCTTTCGCCTCCGCCGCGTCGGCTGCGTCGATGCTGAAGCATTCGCCGTTGTCCCTCCATACGCGGTAGAGATTCCGGCCGCCGTATGATTGGCCATACACGCGGCGCACGATCACGCCGTCGCGCTATCTGCCGCCGCTCATGCTTCGGCCTCCGCTGCGGCTTCGGCCGCTGCATACCCGGCAAGGCAAAATTCGCACTCTTCGGGGCAGCAGAACAAACCCTCGGCGCGACAATCGTATTTCTCATCAGGCGTCAGATCATCACAAGCCACGTCCCACCATCCGCACCACTCGGCCATGATCAGACCTCCCTTGTCTGTCCGGCGCTGTCATACTGTGCGCGGGGGCGCACGATGACCCGCCGGGGCTGCAGCCTCGGCAGCAGGGACGAAAGCCTCGACCCCTGCCGCTTGCGCGGCTGTTGTTCAAAGAAAAAAAAGTGATCACAGGCCGGACACAGGGCGCATTTATACGGAGCATGGCCGCGCGTCCTCATGCCGGCGAGGAAGTGGCCCGGCTCATAGCACAGGCCGAACAGGCCGCGACGGTTGGTGAAGTACCAGCATTTCCAGCAGATGCGCAGCATCAGCGCCGCCCTCCTTTCTGACCGGGCGCACAAAAGGCGCTCTCCATGATGTAGACCTCGCACGCCTGAAACTCGCTGATCGTGCGAGCGAGGCGCAGCGCCTCCGATCGGCTCAACATGTCGCCGACGGTGACGCCCTCCCGGTTGAGATGGTCCTTGCAGATGACACACCAGTATTGCATGATTACCTCCCCTTTCTACTGGCTGCGGGGCGCAAAAAAGCGCCGCCCACTTCCCTGTCATAGGGACGTGAGCAGCGCTCAAAAAAACAGCTAATTAATTTATATTATGCGAGATTTTATCCGTAGTAAGATCTGCCGGAAAAGATCTTCT
>CAMNAE010000037.1 GCA_946530565.1 uncultured Oscillibacter sp. | reverse complement strand
TGAGCCGATTGAGCCGGGCATAGAAATCGGCCTCATCCGAGGACTCATAGGCAAGGCGCGGCAGGTTGATCGTGACGACGCCGATCGAGCCGGTGGACTCACCGGAGCCGAAGAAGCCGCCGGACTTTTTGCGCAGCTCTCTGAGGTCGAGCCGCAGACGGCAGCACATCGAGCGCACGTCGCTCGGCTCCATGTCGGAGTTGATGTAATTCGAAAAATACGGCGTGCCGTACTTGGCCGTCATCTCGAAGAGGAGCTTGTTGTTCTCGGTCTCGGACCAGTCGAAGTCGCGCGTGATCGAGTAGGTGGGGATCGGATACTGGAAGCCGCGGCCGTTCGCGTCGCCTTCGATCATGATCTCGATGAAGGCCTTGTTCACCATGTCCATTTCCCTTTGGCAGTCGCCGTAGGTGAAGTCCATCTCCTTCCCGCCGACGATCGCGGGGAGATTCGCAAGGTCCTTCGGGACCGTCCAGTCGAGCGTGATGTTGCTGAAGGGCGCCTGCGTGCCCCAGCGGGACGGGGTGTTCACGCCGTAGACGAAGGACTGCACGCACTGCTTGACCTCTTTTTGCGTGAGGTCATCGACGCGCACGAAGGGGGCAAGATACGTGTCGAAGGACGAGAAGGCCTGCGCGCCCGCCCACTCGTTCTGCATGATGCCGAGGAAGTTCACCATCTGGTTGCAAAGCGTGCTCAGGTGGCTTGCGGGGCTCGAGGAGATCTTGCCCGGCACGCCGCCGAGGCCTTCGGTGATCAGCTGCTTCAGGCTCCAGCCGGCGCAGTAGCCCGTGAGCATCGAGAGATCGTGCAGGTGGATCGCGGCGCTGCGGTGCGCCTCGGCGACCTCGTGGTCGTAGATCTCCGAGAGCCAGTAGTTCGCCGTGATCGCGCCGGAGTTCGAGAGGATGAGTCCGCCCACGGAGTAGGTGACGGTGCTGTTTTCTTTGACGCGCCAGTCGTTGATCTTCAGATAGTCGTCGACAAGGTCTTTGTAGTTCAAAAGCGCCGAGTTCACGTTGCGCACCTTTTCACGCTGCTTGCGGTAGAGGATATAGGCCTTTGCAACGTCGGAATAGCCGGCCTCAGAGAGGACCTTTTCCACGCTGTCCTGAATATCCTCGACCGTGATGAGGTCTGATTTGATCTTGGGCTCGAAGTCCGAGGCGACCCGGAGAGAGAGCATGTCGATCACCGAGGGGTGGCTCTGCCGCCCCTGGGCATCGAAGGCCTTTTGGATCGCCGCGCTGATCTTGTTGATGTTGAAGTCCGCGATGGCACCGTCACGTTTGGTCACCCGATACATTTCCCTCAGCCTCCTGTTTTTTCTCCTGCTTTTTATTCAATCGTTATTTCACCTGGGGGTGCGCAAAGCGTGCCGCGGCTCATTTGCTGCGGCACGCCCGTTTTTGATCGTTCTGCGGGTGAGTTCATCATAGCAGAGTGAAGGAATGATGTCAATATCTGGTGAAAATATTTTATGGTAGACACAATATATATGGTTATATGGATAGACAGCGACAGGGAGAGTCAGGATCGCCGCGCCGGGACGATGTGCTTTCAGATGCCGCGCAGCGCGGCGGAGGGGACGAAGGGGCGGAGGATGTCCAGGTAAGCTTCGAGCGCCGCGCGCGAGGGCGCGTGGAGCCCTGCGAAGGGTACGGTCTCGCGGTCGGTGAAGGGCTGGAGAAAATAGCGCCTGGCCCCGCGGATCCATGCCCCGATCGAGGCGAACGAGGCGGCGTCATGCAGCTCGGCGACGACCGTCGTGCGGAACTCGTAGTCCGGGGCCTCATGCATCAGAAGGGAAACGCTCTGGCGGATCCTGTCGAGATCCACCGCTGCGGCGCCGCAGGTCTCGGCATAGCGCGCGGGGCTGTTTTTGATGTCCATCGCCACATAGTCCGCAAGCCCCGCCTGCAGGATCTCGCGCAGGCGCTCCGGATGTGCGCCGTTCGTATCGAGCTTGAGGCGATAGCCGAGCGCGCGGACCTTTTCCATGAGCGCGGGAAGATCGCGGTGCAGCAGCGGCTCACCGCCGGAAAAGACGACGCTCTCCAAAAGTCCCTGCCGCTTTTTCAAAAAGGCGAGGAGCTCGGCTTCGTCCATCAGTGCCGGAGCATCCGGCACGAGCAGCTCGGCGTTGTGGCAGAAGGGGCAGCGCCAGTCACATTGGCCTAAAAAGACGGTGCAGGCGGTGTGTCCCGGATCGTCGAGCAGCGTCAGCTTCTGCAGACCGTGGATCAGCATGGTTCATCCCCCGTTTCCTTTATTCCTCCGTCGATTGTAGCGCGTTTCGCGTTCCGACGCAAGAGGGCGGCTTTTTGGTTGCAGCGATTGCAGTTATTGGTCATAGAAAAAATAGTTCTCTTTTATACACCAAATGGGCGACGATATACTAAAAAGGCACAAAGAGGTGAAAAATAAGCGCAATGTTCAGGAAGGAAGGCGAAAACTGTGACGTTTTTGTGCGCACGGTCCGGTATGATAACGGTGCTGATAAGAAAATGAGCCATCAGATCATTTTGGCGGAGCCTGGCGCCGGGAGGGGAGAGAGACATGATCTATGTGAAGACCCTTGGCAGCTTTTCGGTCAGTTGGAACGGAAAACGGATCACCGGGCTCTCCCGCTCCGGTGACACGCAGATCGAAGCGCTGCTGCAGCCCCTGCTGCACTGCCACAGCCGCGGCGTTGACCGCGCGCTCCTTTTAAAGCAGCTCTTCCGCGACCGCGATATCCAAAACGCATCCCACTCGCTCAACGTGCTGCTCTACAACCTTCGCAAGCGCCTCAGGAGCGCCGGGCTTCCGGATGTGAACTATGTCCAGCGCCGCGGCGACGTCTACTTCTGGACGCCGGAGATCCCGGTGACCGAGGACGCCGAGGAGTTTGAAAAAATGTACGAAGCCGCCGGGGCCTGCGCCGACCGGCAGGAGAAGCTGCGGCTCTATATCGAGGCCTGCCGCATGTACCACGGTGAGTTCCTGGGGGCGCAGACTGACGCGATCTGGGCTGTGCAGGAGGCCCGTCACTACGAGAAGATCTTTACAGAGTGCACCGAGCGTGCGGCGGATATGCTGCGCGAGGAGAAGGACTACCGTCGCCTGGAGCAGGTAGGCAAATACGCCGCGCAGGCGCAGCCCTTCTTCCAGTGGGAGCGGCTCACGATGGAGGCGCTGATCGGTCAGGGCCGCATGATGGAGGCCCGGAGCCTGTATCTTGCCACCGAGAAATACTACCGCACCGAGATGGGACTTGCGCTCGACGAGCGCATGACCGCCCTCTACCAGAGAGTACGCATGGAGGATGCCGACCATGCATCCTACCTCGACCTCATCTGGCGCCAGATGAAAGAGAGCAGCGAGGAGACCGGCGGGTATCTTTGCTCCTACCCGGTCTTCGAGGGCCTTTGCCAGATGCGCGAGCGCCAGAAGACGAGAATGGGCATGCCGCCCTATATGATGTATTTCGGTCTCAGCGAGAGCTGCGATCTGAGCGTCGCGAACGACGCCGATACCGAACGCCTCGAGCAGGCGCTCGTGCGCTCGCTGCGCAGGGGCGATGCCGTGACCCGCTTCGGCGGGCGGCAGTTCCTGGTGCTGCTCGGCAACGCGACCGAGAGCTACTGCGCCTCTGTCGCCGAGCGCGTCGCAGACCGCTTCCGCAAGCTCGGCGGCAGCGCGGAGATCGAGCACCGCTTCCTCTGCCTCGACCAGTCCCGGCAGGAGAATGCCTCGCAGACGCGCCGGGGCAAAAAGACCGCCTCCGGCGACCCCAACCAGCTGCGCTTCACCGCTTGAATGCGCGGCAAGCTTTAAATCAGTCACCCTCGGCAAAAGTGCCGGCACTCCTCTGCAGCAGCGGAGAAGAAGCCGGCACTTTTGTTTTCTTTTGCAATGCTTTACAGCGGCGGGAGCGGCAGGGCTACCTGGTCGGGGAGGATATCGGCGCCCAGCGAGCGCATCTGGCGGGCGGATTCGTCGGAGAGCTGCTCAGCAACCGCCATTTTGCGAAGGATGTTCTGCACCGTGCGCTCCAGGTCCCCGCCGGGGCGGTAGTCGGCGGGGAAGATGTAATCGACCCGCCCGCGGGAGAGGAGCTCTTCAACCCCGGCGCGGTCCTGGCGCTGGTAGAGCGCGATCGAGTAGCCGCCGTAGGAGCGCATCATCTTCATGCAGGGCACGTCCGAAAGACCGTCGCCCAGGTAGATCATGCTCGTGAAGGGCACGCGCTTGGAGTCATCGGGCATCGAGGCGTTGAGCCGGCGGTCATCGGAGACGTCGAGCACGCCTTTGTTGATCCGGTAGACGAACTGCGTTTTGCCGGTAAAGTTGACCGCGAGCTTCGGCCAGACCGGCTTTCCGCTGTCGTCATAATAGAACTCGCTGGCGTAGATCTCGCGGAAGGACCCGCCGATCGCGCTGCCCTCGATGATCTCGCGCAGACCGGATGATAAAACATAATGTTCTACCGTGAGCCCGAGTCCCGCGCCGAAAGCGTTGATGCGCGAAAACCAGCTCTCAACGCCCGGGAAGAGCTCGATGCTCCGCCCCATTGCGACGAGGTCCTCGCGCTTGAAGGGGCGGCCCCGCGCCTCGCTCTCGCGCAGCATCGTGTACATGTAGGCGAGGATCCCGTCGACCCGGTGCTCGCGCCCGAAGTTGTTGGCAAGGGTCCAGAAGGCCTCCGGCGTCATGCCGAGCGAGGGGATGAAGGCATAGTCCTCCATGTCGGTGGTGCAGAGCGTCTTGTCAAAGTCATACATCAGGGCCACGATCGGCTTCTCGCGCAGCATGGTGCTCCTCCTTTATCCGGATCTGATTGATCCGCAGCTTCAGACAAAAGACACCGCTCCCCTTTTGATCAAGAGGAGCGGTGTTGGTCTGCTTATTTGCCGGGGCGGTAGTCCTTGCCGAACTTGAGCTCCCCGAAATCCCGCAGACGGCGGGTCGGCTCCTCCACGGTTTCGGCTGCGGGGGCAGGGGCTGCCTCCACAGCCGGTGCGGGAGCAGGCGCGGCGGGCGCGGGAGCAGCTGCGGGCGCGGCAGCGCTGAGATCCGGCAGAACGGCGGTCGGCTCGGCGCTCTCCGGCGCAGCCTCGGCTTCACTTTGTGCCGCGATCTCGGCCTCAAAAGCCTCTGTGCTCTCGTCGGAGGCCATCGCGCTGCGCAGATTCTCTTCGATGGCGCGGGCGCTCTCCTCGGTCAGGTCGGTCTTTTCGGCGGCCGGAGCGGCGTAGACGGTCGGGAGATTGTCCAGAAGCTCAAGCTCCTTGTTGCAGATCTCACGGCAGGCGGAGACAAAGTGCGCAAGGTCGCTGCGGCTCTTTTCCAGACGCGCCTCGTTGTCGGCGACCTCCTGCTCGATGCCGGCGATCTTCTCGGCTGCGGCCTGTTCGGCTCCGCGGAGGATCTCGTCGCGCTGCTTTTCAGCGTCGGCGGTGATCTGCGCGGCGAGGTTCTGTGCGGCCAGCAGCGTAGAGCGCATGCCGTCCTCGGTCTTGCGGTACTCCTCGACCTTTTCGAGCAGCACCTTGAGCTTTGCCTTCAGGCTCGCGTTTTCCTTGTAAAGGGAGGTATAGTCATCGGTCAGCTGGTCGAGGAACTCGTCGACCATGGTCATGTTGTAGCCGCCCATCACAGCCTTGGTGAAGGAACGGGAAGAGACCTCCTGCGGTGTCAGCATAGTTTGCCCTCCTCCTTATCGTCGCATGCCTCAAAGATAGAGGCCGCTGCTTTCCAGCTCGTCGATCAGGTCGCCTTCGATCTCCACATGGTAGGGAGTGATGAGGTAGGTGTTGGCGGCGACCTTTTTGATCTTGCCCTCAACGGCGTAGGTGACGCCGGAGAGGAAGTCCAGCAGGCGGCGGGCAACATCCTTGTTGGTGGACTCGAGATTCAAAACGACCGTGCGCTTTTCACGCAGATGATCGGCCACCTCGGAGGCGGTCTCGAAGCGGTCGGGCTTCACCAGCACAACGCGCAGCTGGGTCGTCGCGCTGATGTTGACGACCTTGTTGCGGCGCTCCTCGCTGCGGCGCGCGTCGGCGAAGCTGTCGCGCTCGCTGGGGGGCGGATCAAGGGGCTCGTCGTCCTCGTCTTCGTCGAGGTAGGAGGTGCGGGACCAGCGTTTCAGTTCATCGATAATGCTCATGTTTCAATTACCTCCGGGGGAGTTCTTCGCTCCGGTATTTTGCAAAAGGTGATCTGTCCTCAGGCATAGTGCCGCGCACCGAAGATCGCCGTGCCGACGCGCACCATCGTCGCGCCCTCGCAGATCGCGTCCTCGTAGTCGCCGCTCATGCCCATGGATAAATATTCGAAACTATTATGAAACAATTTTTGATTTATGTCAACATAAAGTCCGAAAACCTTTTGAAAAAACCGGATGTTTTCTTCCCGCGCGGCGTCGGCGGGGGGGATCGTCATGAGTCCGCGCACCCGGACAGAGGGAAGCGTGAGCGCCTCGTGGGCGCCGTCTTCGAGCGCTTCGGGCAAAAAGCCGCTCTTGGCCTCCTCCGCGCCGATGTTGACCTCGAGCAGAATGTCCTGCACGATGCCGAGCGTCTGTGCCCGGCGGGCGATGTCGCGCAGGAGTTCAGGCGAGCCGACGGATTCGATCAGCGCGGCCGTTCCGACGACCTTATTGACCTTGTTGCGCTGGAGATGGCCGATGAAGTGCAGCGGCGCGCCGTCGTAGGCGTTTTGCGCGAGCTTTTCCGTCATCTCCTGCACGCGGTTCTCGCCGAGTGCGTCGATCCCGGCCGCGATCGCCGCACGGCAGGCGTCGGCGTCGTTCATCTTGCTCGCGCCGACGAGCGTGATCTCCTCCGGGCTGCGGCCGCATTTCGCGCAGGCGCGCGCGATGTTCTCGCGGACACGCCGGATATTTGCCGCGATCTCTTCAGCATGGGTCATATACTACGCTTCCTTCCGTACAATGAGTTTATAGTTCTGAAAGTATTTTCCCGTCGTGCAGGTCGCGGGCGCGGAGGATGACCTCGTCTCCGTTCCGGAGCCGCGTGCGCTCATCGGTCGAGATGCCGCGCACGACCGCGTAGCCGTCGCCGCTGTATAAAAGCTCAACCGGCTTAAAGCAGGCCTCGGTGCCCACGATGCAGTAGACCCCGGTCTCCTCGCGCGGGTTTGCGGTCCCGGTGTTCCCGGGATCTGTTTCGGCCGGGCGGGAGCGCAGCGCCTCTGTCGGCACACGGATGCCGGAGACCGAGCGGTAGACGACCTCGGCAGTCTGCTGGCGCAGCACGGTCAGCTCCGAGAGATAGGTCTTGCCCATGAGCGTCACGACCGAGCGGCCGTTCTCCTCGGGGCCGACCGCGTAGAGCGTCACCGGGAGCAGACGGTCGATGCTCCTGGAAAAGCGCAGCGAGAGCGTACGGCTTTCGCGCAGGGTCCGGATCTCGGCGGTCGTCATGCTCGCGCAGTAGTACCAGGCGTCGCCGCGCACGAGCTTTCCGACCGGTGAGACGGCATTTTCGTCGGCCGTGAGGTGATTGAGCTTTGAGGGTGTGAGCTCGGAGAGCGCATCCGGGGTCAGCACGGACTCAAAGCCGTCGGAAACGGCGGAATAGAGCCCGGCCTCGGGGGCGGTGATCCTTTGCACCGCACTCTCAGACTGGGCACGCAGGCTGCTCTCCCGGGCGCGCAGCGTCTCGAGCGTCTCTTCAAGATCGGCCTCGGAGGAGGCGTAGTCCCGCCGCAGCACGAGCGAACGGAGAGTCGAGCCGGTCTCCTCAAGCCCGTCGAGCCGCCCGGAGGCGATGAGGCTGTGGAGCGCGGTCAGCTCCTCCTGGATGCTCTGGTCGAGCTTGCGGGCGGCCTCGGCCTCTACGGCGCCGCTCTGCAGGTATTCGAGCTGCTCGATGCGGCTTTTGAGATCCTCGAGCTCGTTTTGCTGTTCGAGCGCGGTCTCATTGGCGTAGGTGAGCGCTACGGTGCCGCCGGCGCTCACGCGCTCGCCCTCGCTGCGCTGCAGCCTTAAAAGCCCGCCGGCGCCGGAGAGCGGCGTCTCGTCGCGGGCGACGTAGCCGCTGACCTCAAAGCTCTCCTCACCGTCGTAGGAATACGCGATCGCGGTGGTGAGCGGGTCGTTCAGGTATGAGAACGCCTGCAGGCCGAAATAGGCGAGCAGCGCCGCGACGACCGCGATCAAAAGCGCGCGGGAGGCAAAATTCTGTGTGTTCAAGTGCGGATGCCTCCTTTCTGGCTTTCGCGGCCGATGATGTCAAGACACTCACTGAGCGCGCGGTCGAAGTCTCGCGTTTTGTCCCAGAGGATCCAGTGTATGTCTTTTCTGCGCCGGAGCCACGTGAGCTGGCGCTTTGCGTACTGGCGGGAGCGGAGCTTGACGGTCTCGATCGCCTCGTCCATCGTCATCAGGCCGTCCTTTGCCGCGAGCAGCTCTTTATAGCCGATCGCCTGCAGGGCGGTGGAATCGCGCGGGATCCCACGCGCGAGCAGGGCGTCGAGCTCCGGAAGCAGCCCCGCGGCCACCATGCGCTCGACCCGAAGGTCGATGAGCGCCTTCAGATCGTCGCGATCTTGAAAGCTCAGAGCGAAGCAGATCGAGCGATAGCGCGGGGGGAGCGCGGCTGTTTTCGCGTTGTGCGCGCTGATCGTCTCGCCGCTCTCGCGCCAGACCTCGAGCGCCCGCAAGATCCTTTTTTCGTCGTTCGGGTGCAGGTGCGCGAAGCTCTCGGGGTCAACGCGCCTGAGCTCCTCCAAAAGCGGCGCCATGCCGCGTGCACGGCGCTCCTCCTCAAGCTGCGCGCGCACCGCGCCGCCGCTTTTTCCGGGGGCGAAGGTGAGCCCGCGCACGAGCGCTTCCATCCACAAAAACGTCCCGCCGCATACGATCGGCGTCTTTTCGGCGGCAAGGAGCCGGTCGACGATCGGCGTGGCAGCGGCGACGTAACGCGCGGCCGACCAGTTTTCGCCGGGCTCGGAGACGCCGACCATGTGGTGGGGCACACGCGCGCGCTCTTCTTCGGTCGGAGCGGCGGTGCCGATGGCCATGCCGCGGTAGATCTGCATCGAGTCCGCGCCGACGACCTCGCCGCCGAGCGTCTGGGCAAGGCGGATCGCAAGCTCAGTCTTGCCGCTTGCGGTCGGGCCGGCGACACAGATGAGGGTGTTCGTCAACATATCACTGGATCCTTCCGAAGCGCTGCTCGAGCTCCTTTTCCGTGAGCGCGATGCAGACCGGGCGGCCGTGCGGGCAGAAGCGGATCTCGCCGCGCTGCACCTTGTCTACGAGCACTCTGAGCTCGCACTCATCGCTCTCCCAGCCGCCCTTGATCGCGCTCTTGCAGGCGACGGTCGCGAGGATCGCGTCCCGCTTTTCCGAAAGCGAGCGGCCGGAGGCGAGCTGCGCGTCGATCTCCTCGAGCGCGGGGCCGATCTCACCGACGGCGAGGTCACAGGGAACCTCACGCACAAGGAGCGTGCCGCCGCCGAAGTCCTCGAAGGCAAAGCCGAGGGACAACAACAGCTCCTGCTGCGCAAGCAGACGCGCGCAGCTCTCGTCGCCGAGCGTGACGGCGGCGCTTTTTAAAAGCGTCTGGCGCATGACCGCGCCGTCCTTCGCCTTCAGGCGGTCGAAGTTGACGCGCTCGTGCGCGGCATGCTTGTCGATCAGATAGACGGTCCGGTCCGCGCTCTCGCAGACGATGTAGGTACGCAGCACCTCACCGGCGATGCGCCAGGGTGCCTCCTCCTCGGGAAGCAGCGTCTCCTGCGCAGGCGGGAGATCGAGCGCGGTCTGCCCGGCAGGAGCGGGCTCCGGAGCTGCGGGATCGATCGGCGCGGGCGGGGGTTCAGGCACGGCCAGAGGCGCGGCGGGTACGGGCGCAGGGCGCGATGCCTCCGCCGCCTCCGGGCGCAGCGCAAAGTGCCTGGGCAGGGGATCTGATGAGATCGCGGGGCGCAGCGGCTTTTTCTCGGTCTCATAGGGCGGCTTTTCGGCCGCGGCGTCACGCACGCTGACACTGCCGCCCCACTCGCTGAAGTACCCGGGGGCCTTGGCGGGCGCGGGGGAGACCGGAGGCGTCTCCGGCGCTTTTGCGGGCGTTTGGAGCGGCTTTGCGGGCGCAGCAGGCACAGCGGCATTAGAAGCTGCCTGAGCCGCGCCGGAAGCGCGGTAGTCGGCGGCGGACATGCTTTTGAAAAAGCCCTCGCTTTTCTGCGGTGCGCCGGCCGGAGGGTTCGGCGCACCCGGAGCGGTGCCC
>CAMNAE010000036.1 GCA_946530565.1 uncultured Oscillibacter sp. | reverse complement strand
TTACTTCGTGCGGCCCAGGTACTCGCCCGTGCGGGTGTCGACCTGGATCTTGTCTCCGGTGTTGATGAACAGGGGCACCTTGATGACGGCGCCGGTCTCAAGCGTTGCGGGCTTAGTGACGTTGGTGGCGGTGTCGCCGCGGACGCCGGGCTCGGTCTCGGTGACCTCGAGATCCATAAAGTTGGGAACTTCCACGGCAAAGACGCTCTCTTTATAGCTCAGGAGCTTGCACATGGTGTTCTCCTTCACGAAGCGGAAGCCCTCGCCCAGAACGTCGCGGTTGAGCGGCGTCATGTCGAAGCTCTCGGGGTCCATGAAGTAGTAGAGGTCGCCGTCGTTGTAGCTGTACTCCGCGTCGCGGCGCTCAATGGTGGCCTGCTCGAACTTGGCGGTGGGGTTGAAGGAAGTTTCGGTAACGGCGCCGGTGACGACGTTCTTCATCTTGGTGCGCACAAAGGCAGCGCCCTTGCCGGGCTTGACGTGCTGGAACTCCACCACGGTCATGACTTTGCCGTCCATTTCGAAGGTGACGCCATTGCGGAAATCGCCTGCAGTGATAGTGGGCATAATCGGATCCTCCTAACATGATGAATCGAGGAAACGACCTTAAGGCAGATTTCCTCACAAAGTTTACCACAGGGGTATTTTATCCCATCAGGGCGCTCATTGCAAGAGCTTTTACGTGATTTACCCCCAATTTCTTCTCGAAAGCGCCTTAAAGGGCCGCTGAAGCGTATGCAGGACCTTCTGCCACGGACCTCTCGCCCCGCCGCGCGGCTCCACCATGAGCGCCCGCACACCTGTGAGGTTCGCCGCAAGCATGTCGGTGAGCAATTTGTCGCCGAGCATCGCGGTCTCGCCTTTCGAAGCGCCGGCGCGGGCCATTGCGTGTTCAAGCCCTTTCGGCGAGGGCTTCCCCGCCCGGCCCTCATACGAGATGCCGAGCGTGCTGCAAAAACGCTCGACACGTTCACTTGAGCGGTTGTTCGAGATGATCATCACCTGAATGCCGCCCTTCAAAAGCGAGTCGATCCAATTGCGCAGCCCCTCGTCGGGCTCTTTCTGAGACTTGGGCGCAAGCGTAAAGTCGAGGTCGGTCAGTAACAGGCGAACGCCGCGCGCGCGCAAATCTTCGGCCGAAAGACTCTCATAGGCCGGAAACACAGCGTCCGGCCGCAGCGATAAACGCATGCGTTCCCCCTCCCTTCCAGGTCAGTTCCTGTCATCCTGAGCGCAGCGAAGGATCTGTCGAAAGACGAACGATCTCCCGCGCCGGATCATCGTGCGGTAAACGTTAGATCCTTAGTCGCCTGCACTCCGCAGTCTGCCGGAGTCTTCATAAATGCAGGAAAACCTGACGCTTTTACAAAAAATGCCGCGCCGAATGCGGCGCGGCATGGCTTTGATCTTTGATCGCTCGGATCAATAGAAGCGCTTCTTGTTCTTGCGAGCGGCCTCGCTCTTCTTGCGGCGCTTCACACTGGGGCTCTCATAGTGCTCTCTCTTGCGCACCTCAGCGATCACGCCTGCTTTTGCGCAGCTGCGCTTAAAACGCTTGAGCGCGCTGTCGATGGACTCGCCATCCTTCACGTGGATCTCAGACATCTATATTTCCCTCCCTCCGAGGTATCCGGCTTGATCCAGGATACTTTAAGGGCCATAATGATTCTATGGCGTTCATACAGAGCATTATATGCGAACGAAGCGTTATTGTCAAGGATTTTTTCACAGCGTCTCGTGATAGTCCCGCGCCGGTTCCCCCGTTACCGGTTCTCCATCTTCTTCAAAAGCCGGATGTCGGAGCCGAAGACGGGCAGGATCTCGTACTCGCCCTCAAGCCTGGAGGCGATCTGGGCGGAGTAGCGGCCCGCGATCTCGCGGGGCTTCAGGTTCGTGTTGATGATCGTCGAGCGCTTTGCCATGAGCCGCTCCGAAACGAGCCGGTAGAGCGCGCTCGTGACGAAGGCCGTTGTGAGCTCGGTGCCCAGATCGTCGAGGATCAGAAGGTCGCATTTCAAGATCCGCGTGACCTCCGTCTCGTCTCCATCGCCGAATTTCTGCTCTTCAAAGCGCGAGAAGATGCCGCTCGCCGTGTCGTAGACGACCGAGAAGCCGCGCTCGCTGACCTCGCGGGCGATCGCCGCGGATAAAAACGTCTTGCCGAGGCCCGGCTCGCCGTAGAGGAGGAGATTCCTCGGCTTTTTCCCGAACGACCGCGCGTAGCCGCTGCAGTAGTCGAAGATGCGCTCCATGTTCTGACGCGGGGAGATCCGCATGACCGGGTCGGGGTCGTCGGAGTAGTAGTCGAGCGAGAAGCTGTCGAAGCTCTGGCTTCCAAGGTCGAGCATGCGGCTCAGTTCCCGCTGCTGCTCGCGCGCGCAGTAGGCGCGGAGACACTGGCACAGCCGGCCGTCGGGCGTATAGCCGCTGTCGCCGCAAAGGGCACATAAGGGCTTTTCCTCGAGCGCGTCGTGCGCCATGCCCATGCGCGTTAAGAGCATGCGCTTTTCACTCTGCAGCGCGAGGTTCTCGTCGCGCAGGCGCTTGATCGCCTCCTGCGGGTCCGCGCCCTTTCTGAGCGCCTCAGCCATAATGCGGCTCATCGTGCCGCCGAGGCGCTGCTGGATCTCCCGAAGGCGCGGGGCGCGGCGGTAGATGCTCTCCTGCCGCTCTGCGAAGCGCTGCTGCCGCTCCCGGCGGTCGGCCTCGTACAGCTCGGTCGCCCGGGAGAGGATCTTCTCGTCATAGCTCATGCGCCGTCTCCCTTCTGGTGCAGCTGCGAAAGATAGTGCAGCATGTCGAGATCGTCTTCCTTCTTTTGTGCAGGTTTCACTGTGCTGCCAGCATATTTATTGCTCTTTCGCCATTCAATTTCTGCTTGTTCAATCTCATGCGGCGCGTGTAACCCTGCCTCGTGCCAACGCTTTAAAATCTTATTAAGATAGCTCCACCTTAACTCATGACAGTTAAAAACAGTGTGATCATATGCAATAGCCACGCTTTCGGGCGGAAAGCCCATCTCCTGCCAGGCCTTCAAATACTTCTCTTCAAGTGCGACCGGCGCGCGCTCGCCGAGCTGCAGCACCGCCATATAGCGCGGAATGAGCTCCTGCTGCTGCGCGTAGTGCTTTAAATACTCGGCCGCGGCCGTCTGTGAGCGGATGCCCTTGCGCGCCCAGATGTAGCCCTCTTTTAAAATGGTTCGCATGCCCGGCCAGCGCCAGCCGCGCGCTTTGGCCCTTTGCAGGCAGTGGCACACAAGAAGATACACGACGTCATACGGAAGGCCCAGATAGTCGCAAAGCTCCAAAAGCATCGAGATGTCCGCGGTCGAGAGCGGCCGCCCGAGCTCCTGTTGCACCTGGTCGACCAGCGCGCGGAAGTCGTCGCCGGAATTCAGGCGCTCGGTAATATCCTGTGTGGAGTAGTCCGGGCGTGCGTCTTCGGGGGCCGTCTCGGGCGTCTCGCGGCGGATGAGCCCGAGCGAGACGAGCGCTTCGGCCGCGGCGGCCGTGCGCGGGCGCTCCCATTTGAGGCGGTCGCCGAGCTGCAGCGGGGATCTGTCGCCGCCTGTGCGCAGTATCGCGAGATACAAAAGCGCCGCGTCGCCGCTGCCGCTCTTTAACAAGCGATCCGCTGCCGCGCTCGTGAGATGGATGTCCTCATCGTGCGCGTGGATCAATATCCCGGCCATGCTCTCTTCCCTCCCAAGGGTGATTCATTCCTCCGGCAGGCGGAAGCGGGCGGAGTACTCCTGATAGTAGCGGGCGAAGTTCGACTGCTTGAGTTCCTCGACGTTGTATTCATGCGTCTGGAAGGTATTCATGTCGACCTCGATCATCGCGATCGCGATGTTCGAGCAGTGATCACCCATGCGCTCATAGTTCGTCAGCAGGTCGTTGAACGTGAGGCCCTGCGAGAACGAGCACTCTCCGGTCTTCACGCGCTCAACGTGGCGGGTCTTCATGCCGTCGCAGAGGTTGTCGACGACCTCCTCGAGCGGATCCACCTGCGCCGCGAGGGCGAGGTCGCCGCGCTCATAGGCGTCGGTCGTCATGGCGAGGATCTTCGTGATCGCGGCGTGGAGCACATCGAGCTCGGCAAGGGCCGGCGCCGAGAAGTGCGTCCCGTCCTCACCCATCTGCTGGGCGATCTCGGCGACGTTGCGCGCGTGGTCGCTGATGCGCTCAAAGTCGGTGATCGTGTGCAGAAAGCGCGTGACGTCTTTATTCTGCGCGGTGTTGAGCTCGTGCTTTGTGATCTTGATGAGATAGCTTGCGATCGCGTCCTCGTAGGCGTCGATCGTCTCCTCAAGCCGGATCACCTGACGGAACTCGCCTTCGTCAAAATGGTTCACCACGCCGATCGCGCGCTGGACGCTGTCCTTCGTCAGATCCGCCATCTCATTGATGTACTTGCGGCACTGGTCGATCGCAAGCGAGGGGTAGGGGAGAAAGCGCTCCTCGAACTGAGGTGCAGCGGAGGCAGCATCCTCCTGCGGGTCGTCCTTTACGATGCGGCAGACCATGTTGGCGAGCATCCCGGTCGCGGGGGCGAGCAGGATCACCATCACGAGGCGGTAGATCGTATTGAGCGCAGCGATCGAAACGCTCGTCATGACCTGTGTCATAAAGCCGAAGTGTGCAAAGAGGTTCACGCTGTAGAAGAGGATCGAGATCACGATCGCACCGATCACGTCGATCAAAAGATACACGACCGCCGTGCGTTTGCCGTTGGCGCTCGAGCCCGCCGCCGACATGAGCACCGGGAGCGAGGCGCCGATGCCGATGCCCATAATGAGCGGGAAGGCCGTCGCAAAGGTGATCGCGCCGGTCACGGCGAGCGCCTGCAGAATGCCGACCGCCGCGCTCGCGCTCTGAATGACCATCGTAAAGAGCGCGCCGACGAGGATGCCGAGCAGCGGATTTTCGACCTGCGTCAGAAGATTGATGAAGAACGCGTTTTCCTTGAGCGGAGAAACGGCGCCGCTCATCGTGCTCATGCCGAACATAAGCACCGCAAAGCCAAGGAGGATATCGCCCACATGCTTGTGGGTCGCTCGCTTGGCGAGCATGCGGATCAGTATGCCCGCGACCGAGATGATGCCGGTCAGCGTCGAGGTCGAGAGCAGCGATACCCAGCCGCTGCCGCCGCCGAGGTTGTTGAGCGCGATGATCCACCCGGTGATGGATGTACCGAGGATCGCGCCGAGAACGACGCCGACCGCCTGCTCGAGCTTCATCATGCCAGCGTTGACAAAGCCGACGACCATGACGCTTGTCGCGGATGAGGACTGGATCACCGCGGTCACGCCCGTACCGAGCAGAATGCCCTTGAGGCGCGAACTTGTGAACTGATACAAGAGCCGCTCCAGCTTATTGCCGGCCACGCGCTTGAGGCCGTCCCCCATCAGGGACATGCCGAATAAAAACAGCGCGATGCCGCTCAGGAGCGAGATGATATTTGCTACGCCCAAAATGCTTTCCTCCTGACAAGAATGAATGTCGGATAAACTGGCGATAATACCATACCACAGAAGACCGCCTTGCGCAAGAGCAAGAAAAGCAACTTGAGGTCAAAAATTTGGGTGTTGGTCTGCCTTGCAAAGCATGCAAAAATACACTATACTGAAAAAAATATCATATATATCTGAGAAGGGAGGTCCGCACAATGGAGCAGGAGTCGTTATTGGCGCTGCTGCGGCAGCTGTTCGATTTTTTTGGGCCGCTTTTATTGAAGCACCGCCGTAAGCTTGCGTTTTTTCTCGTATTCTCGCTCACGTCTGCGCTCTGCTCAGTCGGCAGCGCGCTTGCCTCCCGCGCTCTGATCGACGCAGTGCTCCGTCACACGGCCGCGCTGTTCCCCGCCGTGATCGCGTCCGCGCTGGTGCTTCTTGGCCTTGCACTCTCCGCGGCCTCTTCGCTCCTTGCCGCCGAAGTGCAGAGCTCGGCCTTTTCCTCTCTGGCCGAAGCCGCTTCAGAAAAATTACTGCATCTGGATCTTCAAACGATCGAAGCCAGCCGCTCCGGCGATCTTTTGAGCCGCCTGAACACCGACGCCGAGACGCTCTCCGCCGGAGTCTGCGGGCTCTTCCCCACACTGATCGTGCGCGGAGCGGAACTCTCCGTGATCTTCCTTGTGCTGCTCTTTCTCGACCCGGTCATCGCTCTTCTTGCCGTGATCGCAGCACCAACATCTCTCCTGCTGACGCGCCCGCTGAGCCGCGCGCTCTCACGTCTGGATCTGATGATCCGTGAAGAGCGTGCCGAGATCTTATCTCTGCAGTCTGAGAGCATCCGCAGGATCTATCCTCTGCGCATCTTTTCTCTGGAAGCACTTTTTTTATCCCGCCTTGGCAAACTCTTCGCGCGCTATCGCTTTTCGCGTCTTGCGCAGAGCCGAAACGCGGCGCTGCTGCGGTCTGTAAACCGCATGACCGGAGCGGTCGCGGCCCTTTTGTGCCTGCTGCGCGGTGTATGGCGGCTCTGGCAGGGCGATTCGACGACCGGCACTTTTATTCTCTTTCTGCTGCTTGCCGGAGAGCTCACCGAGGCCTTCGGCGCGCTTCTGGCCCTGATCCCCTCGCTGGCTTCGGCTTCCGTCGCCGCCGAGCGTTACCGTTCGTTTATGGCGCTCCCCTGTGAAGCGTGCGACGAAAGCGGCTTGGAGACCGCCGCGCGAGCGCTCGATTTGTGGCGGCAGGGCGAGCCGCTCACGCTGCGCGTCGAGCACGCCGCGTACGCCTACCACGATCGGGCCGACGCTGTTTTGACGGACGCTTGCTTCTCGCTCACGACCGGTGAAAGCCTCGCGGTCCCCGGCCCCTCCGGCGAGGGCAAGACGACGCTTTTGAAGCTGCTGCTCGGTCTCCTGCCGCTCTCTTCCGGATCCGCCGAGATCTGCGTGGGCGATCTTACCCTCCCGCTCTCATCCGCAACACGCCCTCTCTTTGCCGCAGTGCCGCAGGGGGCAAGCCTCTTTGCCGCTTCGATCGCCGACAATCTGCGCATGGCGAGGCAGGACGCTTCCGAAGAAGAACTCTGGAACGCACTGGAGATCGCCTGTGCCGCTGACTTTGTCCGGGCGCTGCCACACGGACTCGAAACGCGCCTTGGCAGCGGCGGGCTCGGCCTTTCAGAGGGGCAAAGCCAGCGCATCGCGATCGCCCGTGCGCTTTTGCGCACTGCGCCGGTGCTGCTTCTGGACGAAGCGACCTCCGCACTTGATCCCGCGCTTGAAGAACAGGTGCTCAAAAACATCCTCTCCGATCCGCGTCGCATCGTCGTCCTCACGACCCATCGCTCGCTCTCGGCCTCACTGTGCCAAAAGCGGTCCCGGATCGTCTCCGGCCGCCTCGAACCGCTGTCTTAAGGCGCAGACGCGCACAAAAAACAGCCGCTGCCGTATCCCCTTCTTCCGGGGCACGGCAGCGGCTGTTTGCTTTTATCTCTTGTGGCGGCCGCGGTGACCGTCGCGGCTGCGGTTCAGGTCGGCCATCTTGCCTTCAGAGGCAGAGAGGAAGCGCTTGAGCTTATCCTCGAAGAGCTGGTCGCCGGAGGGCGGCAGCGTCTCGCCGGAGGCGGCCTCCAGATTGGCAGGCGTCGCGGCGACTCTGGGCGCGGCAGCTCTCGGTGCACCCGCAAAGGCAAGGCGCGGCGCCGCTGCAGCGGAGCGCACGGGACCGCTTCTGCCTCCGCCGGCCGGGCGGGGCTGGGTCTTTTTGATCGAGAGGTTGATCTTTCCGTTCTCGGTGGAGAGCACGAGGACCTTGACCTCCTGCCCCTCCTGAAGGAAATCGTGGACGTCGTTTACGAAGGTGTTCGCAACCTCCGAGATGTGCACAAGGCCGGAGCCTCCCTGCTCCAACTGTACAAACGCGCCGAACTTGGTGATGCTGGTGACCTTGCCGTTTACAATACTCCCAACCTGCAGCTCCATAGATGTTTTGTGTGACTCCTTTTTTCAAGAATTGCCCGGATGCCTCCGGAAAAGACCCGGAGCGCCTTGCTGAAAGGGCCGTTCCGGGTCGTGCGTACGTATGATGTTTTTCTTTACGAGCTGACGTCGTAGAAGACATACTCGTTCTGGGTGACAAGACCGAGCTCCTCGCGGGCGATCTCTTCCAGTTTTTCTTCGGTCGCGCCGGCGGAGAGCTGCGCGGAGAGAGCTTCGTTTTCCTGCTGCTTGGCAGAAACAGCGAGCTGGAGACGGTCACGCTCTTCGCGGGCCGTTTGAAGCTGTGCGTGGACCGCCGTTGCGCGCCAGCCGAGCGCCGCAAAAATCAGGACGATCAGAAGAATGCGCAGGGGCAGTGCGATGCGGCGCGGCTTTTCAGCGGCGGTATTCACGGCCCTCACCCTCTCTTTTTGAAAGTCCTGACGCTGTAATCTTCAGGTACTTTACATCTTAGCGCATCATTTTCAAAAAGAAAAGAGTTTTTTTGAAAAAAATCAGAAAAATTTCAAAAAATTATGTCAACTTTTCCACAGCCGTGGAAAACCGCGGTGGAAAAGGCCGCTTTTCCACCGGATCTCTCCACTTTTCCACAGGGAAAACCGCAGTGTTATGTGAATCTGTCAACCGATCGTGACGCTCACTTCTTCGCCTTCCAGCGCGCCTCGCCCTCTTTGGCGCTCGTGACGACCCAGCCGCCCAGGGCGATCAGGGCGATCACGTTCGGCAGGACCATGAGCTGATTGAACAGATCCGCGAGCTCCCAGACGAGGTCATTCGAGAGGAGCGAGCCGAGGAAGACGAAGATGATCGCGATCACGGAATAGATCTTGACCGATGCCTTGCCGAAGAGATATTCGATGTTCACGCGGCCGAAAAGGTTCCAGCTCAGGATCGTTGAAAAGGCGAAGAACAGCAGGCAGACCGCCACGAACACGGGGCCGAAGGTGTCGCCGAAGACGCGGGAGAAGGCGAGCTGCGCCATGTTCGTTTTGGCGACGCCGTCGGCAGCGCCGTTTACCAGCACGCCGTCGGAGGTGTAGAGCGTGGAGATCACGACGAGGGCCGTCATCGTGAGGACGACGAAGGTGTCGATGAAGACGCCGATCATTGCGACGACGCCCTGGTCGTGCGGGGTCTCGACCTTGGCAAGGGCATGCGCGTGCGGGGTGGAGCCCATGCCGGCCTCATTCGAAAAGAGGCCGCGCTTGACGCCCTGGGAGATCGCGGTCTTGATCGCGTAGCCGAGGCTGCCGCCGAGAAGGGCGTTGGGCACAAAGGCGTACTTGAAGATCATGCCGATCGTTGCGGGGATGTAAGTGATGCGGGCGATCAGCACGATGAGGCCGCCGATGAGATAGAGGCAGGCCATGATCGGCACGAGCTTCTCGGTGACGGAGGCGAGCCGGTGCACGCCGCCGATGAAGATGAGCCCGGCGAAAATGCTCACGAGGATGCCGACCACCCAGCCGGGGATACCGAAGGCGTTCGTGCAGGACTCCGCGATCGAGTTGGACTGCACCATGCAGCCCATGAAGCCGAGCGCAAGGATGATCGCGACCGAGAAGAAGACCGCGAGGAACTTTCCGAAAGCATTGGGAAATGCGCGGTGGATGTAATAGACCGGGCCGCCGGCGGCCTCGCCCTTATCATTCACCACGCGCGTATCCTGCGCGAGCACGGCCTCGGCATAGATCGTCGCCATGCCGAAAAAGGCGATGATCCACATCCAGAAGATCGCGCCCGGGCCGCCGATCAGGATCGCGCCGCAGGCGCCGACGATGTTGCCCGTGCCGACCTGCGCGGCGACCGCCGTCGCGAGCGCCTGGAAGGAGCTGATGCCGCCGTGGTGCCTGCCGCCGTGCAGCGAGAGGTTGCCGAAGACCTTTTTCATACCCTCGCCAAAACAGCGGACCTGCACGAAATTCGTGCGGATCGAGAAATAGAGGCCCGTGCCGACGAGCAGTACGATCAGTACATAGTCGGAAAGATAGCCGTTGATGGTCTGTACCAGCTTCAGAAGTGCGTCCATGATGATTTTCTCTCCCAAAAACATTTCGCCGCAAAAAACGCCCGCCTCCGGAAACGGAGACGGGCTTGATCATCTGCCAGATTGGGAAAGGCCAACATGCGGCGTCTGATCCGTCCTTTTGCCTGAGAGATTCGGCGTACTTCGCGATCGCGCGAAGCGCCTTGCACCTTCGGCACTTCTTTATTCTTTATTTATGCTTTGATAAAAGCAATAAAGGATAAAGAAGATTCTCCGGATCCTCCTGGAGCGTCCAGTCCGGCTCACGGCCGTTCAAGGCGCCCTGCGGGAATATGCGGTTGT
>CAMNAE010000035.1 GCA_946530565.1 uncultured Oscillibacter sp. | reverse complement strand
CGCCGCGCGTTTGCAGAAGAATTAAATCTTACAGAAGACGACATGATCCTCCCGGAAAAGCCCGAGACGATCGTCGCCCGCGGCGCGGCGCTCGCGATGGACGAGCTCTTTACGGCGGAGGACGGAAAAATCGATCTTCCTGCCGCGGCGACGGCATTGACGGCGATGGCCGATGAGCGGCAGGAGATGGAGACCGGCGCACCGTATTTTGCCTCCGACGCCGAGCGCGAACAGTGGCTCAAAGCGCACGCGCTGCCCGCGGTCGCGCGGCCTGACATGACGCCTGGCGAGACGCTCGAGGTCTACATCGGCATCGACGCGGGCTCGACGACCTCGAAAATGGTCTTTCTGGACCGCGCGGGCCAGGTGATCGACCGCTTTTACGCGAACAACCGCGGCGACCCGCTCGCGGTCGTGCGGCAGGGACTCATGGTTTTGCGCGACTACTGGCAAAAGCGCGGCGTGGCGCTCAAATGCCTCGGCCTCGGCGTCACCGGCTACGGCGAGGAGATGATCGCCCGGGCCTTCGGCGCGGATTACCACACGGTCGAGACCGTCGCCCACGCGGCGGCGAGCACGGCCTATGAGCCCGACGCGACCTTTATTTTGGACATCGGCGGGCAGGATATGAAGGCGATCTGGCTCGACCACGGCGTTGTGACCAACATCGTGCTGAATGAGGCCTGCTCCTCGGGCTGCGGCTCGTTTTTGGAGAATTTCGCCTCCTCGCTCGGCATCCCCGTTGAAGAGATCGCCGACGCCGCCTTCCGGGCCGAAGCACCTGCCGCGCTCGGCAGCCGCTGCACGGTCTTTATGAACTCTACGATCATCACCGCGCAGAAAAACGGCTGCAAGAGCGACGACATCATGGCCGGGCTCTGCCGCAGCATCATTGAAAACGTGTTTACGAAGGTCGTGCGCATCTCGGGCCCCGAGGCGCTGGGCGACCGGGTCGTCGTGCAGGGCGGCACCTTCCGCAACGACGCGGTCCTGCGCGCGATGGAGCAGTATCTCGGAAAGCCCGTCACGCGCGCGCCTTATCCCGGAGAGATGGGCGCGATCGGCGCGGCGCTGCTCACGAGCCAAAAGGCCGAGGCGGGCGCCTTTTCAGAGAGCAGCTTCATCGGCTTTGAGGCGCTCGACGACTTCTGGTACGCGCGCCGCGAGGGGCTCGTGTGCGAGGGCTGCGCGAACCACTGCATGCGCACCGTCGTGAGCTTCAGTTCCGGCGCGAGCTACATCACCGGCAACCGCTGCCCGCGCGGCGGCGACGAGGAATCCGCCGGCCGCGGCAGCGCCCCGGACCTCTTCCTCCGGCGCGAGCAGATGCTCTTTCAGAACTACCCCTACACCCCCGTGCGCCCGGAGCAGGGCATCACCGTCGGGCTTCCGCGCACGCTCGAGTTCTGGGATTCGATGCCCTTCTGGTCCACGTTCTTCAAGGCCCTGGGCTACACGGTGAAATTCTCGCACCCGAGCAGCCGCGCGCAGTACGAAAAGGGCATCCCCTTCGTGCCGAGCGACACGGTCTGCTTCCCGGCAAAGCTCGCCCACGGCCACATCCGTGACCTTGTGGAGCAGCGGGTCGACCGCATCTTCATGCCCATGATTATGGAGATGCCGCGCGAGAGCGCAGATCGGCGCAGCGACTACGTCTGCGCGGTCGTGAAGGGCTACCCCCTGATGATCCGCAACTCGGAAGACCCCGAAAAGCGCTGGGAGATCCCCTTTGAGACGCCGATGTTCCACTGGCACCGCGACGAGGACCGTCTGCGCCAGCTCGTGCCGTATATGCGCGAGCACTGGGGCGTGAGCGAGGAGGAGACCGTCGCGGCCTTCCGCGAGGGTGAGCGCGCGATCCTGCGCTTCAAAGAGGCGCTCCGGGGCGCGGCAGCGCGGATCATTGAAAAGACCCGCGCCGAGGGCGGTTTTGCCGTTGTGCTCGCGGGCAGGCCCTATCACACCGATCCGCTCGTGAGCCACGACCTCTCGCGCGCGTTTTCACAGCAGGGCGTCGCGGTGCTCACGGTCGACTCTCTGCCGGATCTTGCCGAGCAGGAGCTGCAAAATACGCGCGCCGAGATCACGAACAACTTCCACGTGCGCATGCTCGCCGGCGCGATGCGCTGCGCGAAGGACCCGAACCTTGAGTACGTGCAGATCGTCTCCTTCGGCTGCGGACACGACGCGATCCTTTCCGACGAGATCACGCGCATCATGCAGGAGGTCGGGCACAAGACCGCGCTGATATTAAAGCTCGACGAGGGCGCGGCGGTCAACTCGATCCACATCCGCGTCAGGTCGTTCCTGGAAACCGTCGCACAGCGCCACGCCGGCGGCATCCGGCCGCTGCCCCCGGCACCGCTGGCCGACGCGTATCCGGCGAAGTTCGAAAAGTCCGACCGAAATCTTCGCACGATCCTCGTTCCGAATGTCTCGGTCGCCTTCTGCCGGATCATGAGTGCGGTGCTCGTCAAGTACGGCCTCAAAGCCGAGCCGCTCCCGGCCGGCGGCATCCGCGAGCTGCAGCTGGCGAAAAAATACGTGCACAACGACACCTGCTTCCCCGCGCAGATGTGCATCGGCGAATTCCTGACCGCGCTCAGGAGCGGCAGGTACAAGATCGAGCAGACCGCCGTCGTCATGGCGAAGTACATCGGCGACTGCCGCCTCTCGCACTATTCGGCGCTTTTGCGGCGGGCGCTCGACGCGGCGGGCTTTGAAAAGGTCCCGATCGTCTCGACCGACCCCGACGACGTCAAGGACATGCACCCCGGCGTGCGGCTGCGCATGCGCTTTAACCTGATCTCGCTCTGGGGCATCTCGATGATGGACTATCTGGAGGAGCTGCGGCGCAAGATCCGGCCCTACGAGTTTATCACCGGCGAGGCCGACCGCGTCTTCAACGAGAGCATCGACGCGATCTGCCAGGGCCTGCAGAAAAACGCCGGCGCGGCGATCGCGGCCTTCAGGCGCAGCATCGACGCCTTCTGCCGCATCCGCTACGACCGCTCAAAGCCCCGCCCGCGCGTGTTCGTGACCGGCGAGTATCTCGCGACCTATCACCCCGGCTCGAACTTCCGGATCGAGGAGTACCTCGAGCGCAACGGCATGGAGGTCATCCTGCCGCGCATGGTGAACGTCTTCCACAAGGACTACTACAGCCGCCTCACCGAGATGCGCAAGTACAAGGTGCGCTTCCCGGTCGGCGAGGCGATGAACACCGTGGGCGGCGAGGGGCTCTTCGCGCTCGTGCAGAAGGTGCTCGAGCCGATTGCGGCGAAACACCCGCTCTATGAGCCCGATATGCCCTTCCACGCGATGGCCAAGGAGAACGATTCCGTGATGGAGCACACCTTCGCCTCCGGCGAGGGCTGGCTGATCCCCGGCGAGATCCGCGAGTACGCGCGCCGCGGGGTGAAGAGCTTCGTGATCTTGCAGCCCTTCGGCTGCCTCCCGAACCACATCTGCGGACGCGGCGTCATGAAGCGCATCAAAGAGGAGTTCCCCGCGATCCAGATCCTCCCGCTGGATCTGGAGCCGGACACGAGCTTTGCAAACGTCGAAAACCGGCTGCAGATGCTGATCCTGAACGAAAAGACCCGCATGGCACTGGCATAAAGGCAGCGTAAAGACAGCATAAAGCAAAAAAGATCCGCCCCGGAGCGGTTCCCCCAAAAAGGGAGCCGCTCCGGGGCGTCTTGCTGCAGTGGCCTGCGGCAGCAGCGTCAGGCGTTCAGCTTGGCACGGATACGCTCAATCGGAAAGACATCCTCGATGTCCTGAACGAGGAATTGCCGCGGATCCAACTCCGTGCGGCCGGTGATCTTCAGATATTCTTCGACGACCTTGCGGTCGATCACGATCTGACCACTTCCTGCCCAGTGCCGGTCGTGCCCGTTCTTCTTCACGCCTGAGATCCAGTATTCTTCTCCGGTTTCAATATCATAGTAGTTTCCGCTGATGCCGTTATACTTCTGAAAAGCGTGATCATTGAAATACAGAGTCCTTCCGGACCGGGACTCCCTGACATTTCCGATCCATGCCGGACCGTTATCCCCATATCCTGTTTTCAGCTCCAGATATTTGATGTTCATAGCAGCAGACCTCTCTTTTGGGAAAAGGGTTGGAAAAGGGAAGGGCATCTCCGGGCGCATTTCAACTGATATTCATTCTTGTGCGCCACATATTCTCTTCTGTAATCATACAGACATTGGAAAAGTTTGATTGCAAGGCATTCAGATAGAAGTTGTGAAGCTCTTGTTCGTTTTTTGAATAGATCTCAACGTATTCACAGTCATATATCAGGATGACCATTTGACAATTACTGTTTATGTATTCTTCAAATGTATCAATATTATTGAAATCGGCGTTTGTGTTGTTTTCGTCAGACCGGTACGCTTGCAGCTTTAAAAAGATGATAAAATGCTTCTGCTGAATTCTTTCGCTGAGATATGCCGCATCAAATAATTCCTGATCAAAAAGTTCGATGTTTTGTTCAAACGGAAACAAAAAAGATTCGGTTTGACCACGAATATTAAGCCATCGATAATTTGCAACGTCAATTGGCTTTAATATCAATTCCAGATTATGGACTTCTGACTGTGATATTTCAAATGATACACCAATTGTATTCATATTGATCCTCCTAACCCTCCATGGCGCATGAGAGAACCTTTTCTGGCGCACGCTTGCTACTTTTTCCGTTTCTGCGTATTATGCCGTGCGTTTGCGCGCAGGCACTTATATACTTCGCGTTGATATTTGCCGGCAAAGCGATCTGCTGAGATCAGAAGGCCGAGCGCGGGAAGCGCGAAGATAAATAATGCGATCCCTCCCGGGACAAGAATCCCTGTCAAGTCAACGTGGCTGGTTCCGACCGTTTGCGGAAACAGAATGGCTTTTGCACCGGACAGCAGCAACGAAACGATCATCAGGATGGCAACGACACGCAGAACAAGGTCAAAAACACTCTGAACCAATCGGCATTCCAAAGTCAGCTTTGTTCCATATGAATTCTCTTCGATCCCTACATCGACCTCTGGAGCAAAGGAGTTATAGGCGCCAATACCGTAATACGCGGGATGATAAGAAAAGCGATCTGTTTTTTGCACCTTGCCGGGCACATAGTAAACCGCAAAAAGGCGCACGGAGATATTCCTGATCTTCTCTCGATCCGCCTGAGACAAATGCACATTTGGCAGGTCGATCGTTTTGTGAACCGGTTTCATCTCGATGACCTCTTCTGTGATCTGTTAATGTTTGTACTTTTTCCGTAAAGCATCGGTCGTCCCGCTGTGTGACAGCAGGCACTTATAAAGCTCTCGTTTGTATTTGCCTGTAAACCGGGCTGCCTCGATCATTAGCCCGATTTTTGAGAACAGAAGCATGATCAGGGTGAAGCCTCCGTGAATGAAAAGCCCGAACAACGCATCCTGAAAAGCTAAAACGCGGGATTCCGGTGTTTGAGGAAACAGCATTTCCTGTGCATTCAACGAAAAAGTCATGGCCGCAAGCAGGATGGCAATGCCGATCAACACAAGCAGTAATCTTTGGACCATTCGGTGTAAACGGTATTCTATCAACAGTTTTGTGCCATCCGAAGACTCTTCAGCGCTGACATAGACTTCGGGAGCAAAGGAATTGCATACAGCAATGCTGTAATACTTTGGCAGATAGGAATAGTCATATTGGCTGCTTGAGTCTCCTGGTACATAGTAAACCGCCAAGAGGGAAATGGAAATATTTTTGATCTTTTCTTTGTTTTGTTCGGAAAAGTGCACTTCGGGCAGATCGATCGTTTTATATACGGATCTCATCCTGTCAACCTCTCTGAATACACCGGGGACGGTTATTACGTTACGGTCCCCGGTGTTACACGATTGC
Organism: uncultured Oscillibacter sp.; assembly: GCA_946530565.1. Classification (GTDB taxonomy): domain Bacteria; phylum Bacillota; class Clostridia; order Oscillospirales; family Oscillospiraceae; genus Oscillibacter. The sequence goes on along the minus strand of CAMNAE010000035.1, from coordinate 4,410 downwards.
ACCAAGGCCCAATCGATCAGCTGGCGGCTGAAGCCTGTGATCCTGCCGATCTGTTTTTGCGCAGTTGGGGGTGTTTCAATAGCGATTCTTATTTCCTGACGGGCTGCACGGCGTGCGAGTTCGTGCACGAGTAAACAAACTCTAATTCTTGACGGATCTGCTCGTTGTTAAAGATCGCTCCTTCATATATATTTACTTCTGTACAGGTGACGGTGCGATCTTCCGGTGAAACGATCGCATACTCGAGCAAATACGGAGACCCATCTTCCAATGGAGGCTCATAGAACGCTTCTAATTGCTTATCCACTTGCGGCTTGCAAATGATGGTGCTGCCGTCAAATTCCCTTTCAACAAATCCATCCAGACTCAGCAGCCTTTCGATTTCTTCGGAAACGTCTTCGTCTGTCGGGAATCGTCTCGTAACGCTGATGGCATATTGAGGATCACCCCACCAATCGCCGGACCAAAACAAATAAGACTCAGTCTGGTCCAGATCGATTTGAGCCGGAAGAAAATCCGAAGTGCGCCCGCCCTCTTCCAGAGACATCTGGCGTGTCTTTCTCACGCGCCTGTTTATTTCGAGATAGCTTTTCGGATCCGTGATCGTTTCTTCTCCGATCGGGATAGAGACAAGCAGCACAAAAGCTGCAAATAATACGATGGGCAGCAGAATGATTGCCAGTAAAATGAGAATGATCTGTCGGATTATCTGTCGTTTCAACGAGCTCATGATGATATCCTCTCCAATATTTCGCGGCTGATACCAATTTATGCTTCAAGCGTTGCGGCGAGCGTTCCCGTGCAGGAGAGCTGCCTGCCCCAGGCGTCGTAGCGGTAGGTTACGACCTGAGCGTTGCTGCCGTCGAGGAGCCCGGTCACATCGCCCTGCAGCTGCCGCCCGTGCGCCCAGCTATACAGAAATACTCAATACAGGACAGATGTGCAAGGATCGTCTTCGCTTATGATAGTCCGCAGATCCGGCGTGATTCAGCATAGTCTTTAGGAGCAACATAGACCCGATAATCTACGGCAGCAGAGGGATCGATCCCGGGAACACCGTGAGAGCGGCCTGCGGTAAACACAGATGGAGTGCGGACCGTGTAACGAATGCCGGCATCATCCAACTGATTCAAACGCTGCTGCAGCAATACTGCGTCCCGGGTGACAAATAACTGACGTTTCAAGAACATAGCAAACATGACTTGCAGCAATCGGTCGGCTTCGGCAGATCGATGCACCCGATCAATCAGACGGGAACGGTGCGGGATCATAGAGAGGCTCTGTTTCGTTTGGGTATTCACAAAAGATCCCCGCAAAACGACAGCGTGCTTTCAGACAAATGAATCATATCACAAATGTGGCAATTGTTCAACAAACAGGGCGAAGCTGAAGATAATTTCCCGTTTTAATAGCTGATCTCCTGAGAGTAAGCGGTTGCGCTTTCCAGCTCATTGCCGCTGCTGCCCAGTACGGTAGCCGTTGCTTCTACAATGTAGGTATGACCGCTGTTAACGTAGCGGGTTCGGTTGGAAATAGATGCTGTCGAGGTGCCTGCAGCGTTCCAGGTGGCAATAGCGGTGGCTGTGTCTGTTTAAGCCAAACGGAGCGTAAGCTTAACAGAATGAACGTGTCTGAATGGCGTACAGCGGATCCGATGCAAGCTGCCAATCCCGTGAAGCATTTCTATTATATTAGACAGGCTCACAAAGGATTTGTAACGCGCAATTCCGGAAAAAGATTCGCATGATTATGTTTGCCTTCATGCTGCTCTTTCGCGTTACATTTTCAGACTTGCCTGTCTTCATACTACAGAAGGGTTTATTTGCTGAAATCAGCTGCTGAGCAGACCGGCGCAGCGGTTGAGTATCGCATCATTCCAAACGATTGAATAACACAAAGAATTGTCATATATATTATGTGAAATATATATGAGGTGGTTACAAATGAACACAAACACATCAAATATAGAATTAAACAGTTCGGAGCGTTCTTTTATAGAGCAGATTTTTCGAAAGCATCAACGATTGATGTTTACTGTTGTCAGGAAATATCTGGATCGGCGTGATGATCAGGAAGATATCGTGCAGGATACGATGCTTCGACTCTGCAGTCATGTAAAAACGCTCCGTGAACTGTCTGAGCATGCTCTGGTCGTGTATATTGCGCAGGCAGTCCGGCATGTCTCGTTCAACTTCTTGGAGCGCCGGCGCGTTGCGGAAAAGAACTATCTATCGATCAGAGAGGATTGGATGAAGGATCAGATCACACAGGATGAGTACTTTGCCGGAGAGGAGCAGCGGGAGGAATACCGGAGATTCCGAGATCTCATGGATGGGTTGAGCGAGGAGGAACGCGCCTTGCTCTATGAGAAATATGTTTTTCGCCTGAGCTATGCAGAGATGGCGGAGCGGCACCAATGTACCGAGGAGGCAATGCGTATGCGGGTCTATCGCCTGAGAAAGCGCAGTATTCAAACGGTCAAAACGAAGCAGGAGGACGGAATATGAATACGAAGGAAGCTTTGCAGGAGCAATATGAGGATGCCTATCTTGCTCTGCTGATGGACGCCTACGCCAGAGAAAAGGCAGCAGCTCTTTTGAAAGAGTGTGAAGCAAACGACGAAGCGATCTCTGATGCATTTGAAGAAAAATGTACCGCAGCGATCGATGCATATTTCCGGAAGAATCAGCCTGTTGTTCGGAGATTTCGGCTGCGGAAAATACTGCTGGCTGCGGCGATGACGGTCGTGATCGTTTGCGTTCTGTTTACAACGGCGTTCGCTTTTTCGGAGCGTTTTCGCAATATGACGCGCAATCTGATGATTGAAACGCAGGAACAGTATACGGATATTCAAATTCAGGAGACAGACAGCAGCGATCTGTTTTCTGATATGGAGCTGGGTTGGCTCCCGCCAAATTTTACGCTGGTTGAGTACGAACCGGATTTGACGGCGCTTTTCGAAGACCCTGAGGGGCATCTTTTGTCTGTTCTTCGCGGATACAACGGAGGGATCGTCATTGATACGGAAGACCCTGACTACATGCGGGAACTGAACATAAATGGCAACGACGCAGTTTTGATCTACAAAAAGAATTCATACCACCTGACACTTACAAATTTGAGGCTGGATCTCATTGTGGATATCATTTGCGATGATTGTATGACAGAGGAAGAATTTTTACGCATTGCAGAAGAAATAAGATTCTATGACTGAAGCTTGGGTCTCACAGCGTTATGAAGCGAATCGAGAGAACTTCCACGCGGTCCGAAGCCTCCCGCCGGGCCTGGAGCCGGATACGAGCGTGGCAAACTGCGAAAACCGGCTGCCGACACTAATTTTAAACGAAATGCCCCGCGCTGTCCTGGTATAACGGCAAAGATCCGCCCCGGAGCGGGTCCCGCACAAGGGAGCCGCTCCGGGGCGTCATGCTGTGAGTCGCAGGGACAGGCCCCTTGACTCATCGGCCCGCTGGACCACGTTTCGGTTCAGCCCGGTCAACCGGGAGATCTGCCGAACCGAGATGCCGGCTTTTTTCATGTTCGCAAGGATCATATCCCGGGTCTTTTTGTCATATGCCGCGATCTTCTGCGGATTCACCCCGCCAGTGATCTTCATGGCCCGATCCAGCGCCTGCGACTCCGTCATGATCCCGTTGTTCTCAATGTCCAGGAACGCGTCATCCGTTTCCGCTGCCACAAAAGCCGCCAGGGCCTGAAGATCGCCGGCAGCGGCCACCGCTGCGCCGATATTGCAAACGCTTTTTCGCCCCGTCAAGGTATTCCACGAGCTCCACGCATATTCCTCGGGACGGCAGATTCTCGCCTTCCACGGGTTTTGAAGAATATACCGGAAGACCGCCAGCAGATAACGATCATCTTCTACCGCTTCGCTCCTGAAGCGGTCCTGAAACAAATGCCCGATCCGCTCGTACTTGCGGTTGAAGTAAAATACATAGCTTGAGGCAAGCTTTTTGACAAACAGCTCAAGCTGACATTCTTCGTGAACGAGAATATGAATATGGTTGCTCATCAGACAGCAGGCGATCAGAGTTACATCCGTCTCCTCCTGAAAGCGGGCGAGACAGTCGATCAGTTTCTCTCTGTCCTCGTCATCATAGAACAGATCCTGCCTGTTGATCCCGCGCAGCAGGACATGATCGTAACCGCTGCCGCTTTTTTTCGCGCTGTGCGTGGCATATCATCACCCCCGACCGCAGCATAGCATGAATCAACGAACGAGTCAAGGAACCTGTCCCCGTGACTCTCCTCCGCTCATACGGTACGGCCCTGAGCTGCTCGGCCGACTCCGCTTGTAATACTGTATTCAGACTTGCTGTGATGATCTTCCTGAATATTTCTCCACGGTCTTCCGAAAGTAACTGTAGCATTTCTTCCTGATTCAGTGTAATA
>CAMNAE010000034.1 GCA_946530565.1 uncultured Oscillibacter sp. | reverse complement strand
ACTATCTGGATTCCGGAACAGGAAAAAGACAGTGCACTTAAACTGTTTGAGCTTGAAGGAAAGAAGTATCTTGCAGAGTCCGTGGGTCCTGACGTAGGAGGAGGGGGGGAAAATTCACCAATGGGCTTGGGTGAGCCTGAGTCTTATGGGGATAATTACTTGCTCTTGTGTGAGAAAGATCTGCCGCAGGGCTTTGACGATCCTCTGTATCATGGAGAATACCATATAGGGATCCCAATCTATTGCCTTGAAGATCAGGTAAATCAGACTGCAGAGTTATTCTTGGAATTCTGCCTGGAATTGCAGAAGACATTTCGAAATGTCAATGCATATGTGGAACTGAATCCGCATGCCGAGTGTTATACAAGATACTTTGGCCGCTACCCGGAAGAAGGCCCTGCAGCCAAATTACCGTACCGCGGTATTGCCAGGAGTCTGTTTTTCCCGGAATTCGGCTGGGGAAACGTGATCTCCCCGGGGACGCGAACGTTCGGGGTGCGCACGATCGATGCTGAGACGATTCAAACGGAGGAGACATCTTCGGGCGGACTGTGCCTGCGCTGCAAAAAGCCGATCATGGAGACGACGATCGCAGACCTGAAGAGCATCAAGAAATCCATGTACGACGTCATCCTGCCCAGATCCTCGACATATGAGGGAATATGGGATTTTCGAAAAGAATGGGAAGTGGTTCCGTTATTTGAGGATGAGGTTACCGCGTTTATGACGGGAATCACGTTTGAACACCACGGCCAGATCGATTTTGAAAAGTTCTGCCGTGTGCTCTCGGGCAGGATCTGACCGCAGATAAAACAGCATCGCCGCCCTGCCTGGTCGTCAGCAGGGCGGCGATGCCGTATAAAAAGAGGAATGACACAAGCGGATCTGTGCGGGGATAGCCTTTTCTCACCAGTGCAGGCCCATGGGCTCGTCGCGGAAGATGCGCGCGTCCATTTCCTTGAGATCCGGCGCGATCTGCGGCTGGAAGCCCATCTGGTCGAGCACGTCTTTCTGAAGGTCGATGCCCGGTGCGATCTCGATGAGGGTCATGCCCTCCTTGCGGAGCTCAAAGACCGCGCGCTCGGTGATGTAGAGCACCTTCTGACCTGTGCGGTTGGCAAAGCTTCCCGAGAAGGTGACCTGCTGCACGTGGTCGACGAGCTTTTTGACGCTGCCCTCCTGGGTGATCGTGAGCTTGCCGTCGGCGGCGGCGACCTTCAGGCCGCCGGTCGTCATCGTGCCGCAGTAGATGACGCGATTCGTCGTCTGCGTGATGTTGATGAAGCCGCCGCAGCCCGCGATCTTGGGACCGAACTTCGAGACGTTGACATTGCCGTCGCGGTCGGCCTCGGCAAGGCCCAGGTAGGCGAGGTCGAGCCCGCCGCCGTCGTAGGAGTCGAACTGCGTGGACTGATCGAGGATGCAGTCGGGGTTCAGCGAGCCGCCGAAGCCGCGGCCGGAGATCGGCACGCCGCCCACGGGGCCGGACTCGATCGAAAGGGTGAGCCGGCCGCGCAGGCCCTCTTCCTCGGCGACCATGCCCACATACTCGGGCACGCCGATGCCGAGGTTGATCACGGAATCCTCCATGAGCTCCATCGCGCCGCGGCGGGCGATGATCTTCTTCGCGTCGAGCTTGAGGGGCTTGGAGTCCGTCGAGATGACGACGCGGCAGTTGCCGCAGTAGGCGGGGTTGAAGTCCTCGTCAAAGGTCATCATGTGGTTGTGAAGATCGCTCACGGGCACGACGTAGTCGACGAGCGTGCCGGGGATGTGGACGTTGCGCACGTTGATCGAGCCGTAGGGCACGACCTTCTTCACCTGCACGAAGACGATGCCGCCGTTGTTCTTGGTGGCCTGCGCGGCCTGGAGCGCCTCGAAATAGGCGACCTCTTCCTCCAGCGAGATATTGCCGCGCTCGTCGGCATAGGTGCCGCGCAGCAGGCAGTAGTCGGGCTTTCTTAAGTGCCGGTAGTGGAGATACTCCTCACCGTCGATCGTCACGGGGACCGCGAAGTCCTCGGTCGTGACACTGTTGAGCTTGCCGCCCTCAAGCCGAGGGTCGACGAAGGTCTCAAGGCCGATCCGCGTGATCGTGGGGCGCTTGGCCGCGATGTCGCGGAACATGTGCGAAATGACGCCCTGGGGCAGGTTGTAGGCCTGGCACTTGTTGTTGATGATGAGCTCCTGCACGCGCGGTGCCGGGGCGAAGTGTCCGCCCACGATCCAGTCGAGCAGGCCCTCGTGGCCGATGTGGTTGAGGCCGCGGGAGTCGTGATCGCCCTGGCCGGAGGAGTGCATCCAGCTCAGGTGCTCCGGCTGGTGCTCTTTGAGGAAGCGCTCCTCGATCGCGAGCATCAGCTCCTCAGCCACGTCGTTGCCGCCCATGCCCTGGGAGCAGACGGTCTTGTTGCTCTGGATCATCGCCGCCGCCTCGGCGGCAGTGATTACTTTGACACTCATGTTTCTGTCAGCCTCCCGACCTCACATGATGTATTCCTGGCCCTCGCCGACGATGACCAGCTCGTCGCGCTGGTTGTAGCACTCGGTCTTGATGACCGCGCGGTGCTTCTCTTCGAGCTTGTCGATGACGGTCGCGACAGCCGTGATCGTGTCGCCGACGTAGACGGGCTTTAAGAACTTGAGCGTCTGGCCGGAATAGACATTGCCGAAGGTGGACTGGGTCATGACCGTGGAGATGAGACCCGCGACCATGAGGCCGGGGACGATCACGTCCTTGAAGCGGGTCGTCGCGGCGTACTCGTGGTCGATGTGGACAGGGTTCATATCGCCGGTCAGGCCGACCCAGAGCACCACGTCTGTCGAGGTCATGGTCTTGGTAAAGGTCTCCACGTCGCCGACGTGGATGTCGTCCCAGTGCTTGATTTTCTTGCTGTAGTCCATAATCAATTGCCTCCAATCACAGGCCGAGGAAGGCCTTTTTCACGTAGGGATCGTCGATGAGCTCGGAAGACGGGCCCTCCATCGCGACGACGCCGTTTTCCAGAACATAGGTGCGCTGGCTGATCTTGAGCGCCTGCTTGACGTTCTGCTCCACCAAAAGCACGGTCGTGCCGGCGGCCGAGATCGTTTTGATGAGGTCGAACACCGTGCCCACCAGCAGCGGCGAGAGGCCGAGCGAGGGCTCGTCGAGCATCAGGATCTTCGGGTTCTCCATGAGCGCGCGGCCGATCGCGAGCATCTGCTGCTCGCCGCCGGAGAGCGTGTTCGCCATCTGCGTCTCGCGCTCTTTCAGGCGCGGCAGCAGGTTGTAGATATACTCAAGGTTCTTCTGCCGGTCGGCGCGCACATGCTTCATCGTGCTGCCGATCAAAAGGTTCTCGTGCACGGTCATATAGGGGAAGAGCCTTCTGCCCTCAGGCACCTGGATGATGCCCTCGGCCGCGATCTTGTGGGCGGGGAGGTGCTGCACGGGCGTGCCGTGGAGCAATATCTCGCCCGCGGTGACCGGGAGCTGCCCTGAGATCGTGCGCATCAAAGTGGTCTTGCCGGCGCCGTTCGCGCCGACGACGCTGAGGATCTCGCCCTCCTCCACATAGAGGTTGATGTCATGCAGCACCTTGACATCGCCGTATCCGGAGTGGACGCCCTTGATTTCAAGCAAATGATTACTCATAGTCATCCCCCAAATACGCCTTGATGACGTCCGGATTGCTGGTGACCTCGTGCGGGGTCCCGGTGGCAATGGGTTTGCCGTAGTCGAGCACGTAGATGCGCGAGCAGATCGCCATCGTCGCCTGGAGCACGTGCTCGATCATGAGAACGCTGATGCCCGTCGCGTTGATCTGCCGGATGAGGCCGACGGCCTCTTCGATCTCGGTCGGGTTGAGTCCCGCAAGCACCTCGTCGAGCAGCAGCAGCTTCGGGTGCGTCGCAAGGGCCTTGGCGATCTCGAGACGTTTGCGCTGCGGGAGCGTGAGGTCCTTGGCGCGGCGGTTCGCGATCTTGTCCATGCCGACGGTGCGGAGCACCTCCTCGGCGATCCTGCGCGACTCGGCGGTCTTGTTCGTGTGGACGAAGCCGCCCACCATCACATTTTCAAGCACGGTGAGGCCGCCGAAGGGGCGCACGACCTGGAAGGTGCGGCCGATGCCCTTTTTGCAGACCTCGGGGGCCGGAAGGCCGGAGATATCCTCGCCGAGGAAGACGACCTTGCCCTCGGAGGGCTTGTAGGCGCCGGAGATCATGTTGAAGGCGGTCGTTTTGCCGGCGCCGTTCGGGCCGATCAGGCCGACGGCCTCGCCCTCGGTGACATATAGATCGAGGTGATCCACGGCGGTCAATCCGCCGAAGCGCTTGGTGAGGCCGAAGGTCTCGAGAACTTTATTTGCCATCGCTCTCACCCTCGCTTTCCGTGTCCTCGAGCGCCTCGGAGATCTCGACGCCGAGATATTTGTAGTAGAGCTTTTCAAGCACCGTGATGAAGCCCGAGGGCTTGAAGATGATCATCACCACGATGATGACGCCGTAGATGAAGAGGTGCAGACCCTGCACGCTGCCGCCCAGGAAGTACTGGATGATCGAGCTGATGAGGTTCAGCACGAGGCCGCCGAGCGCGGGGCCCATGACCGTGCCGCTGCCGCCGACGATCGCACCGAAGACGATCTGGTTCGACATCGTGGCGCCGCTGGCGACGGCCGCGGGCTCCAGGAAGCGGATGATCAGCGCGTAGAAAACGCCGCCCAGAGCCGTGAAGATCGCGCTGATGACCGCGGCCTTGAGCTTGACCGCACGCACATCGATTCCGAGCGCGCGCGCAGCGTCCTCATCGTCCTTGACCGCCGCGAGCTGGAAGCCCAGCTTGTTGCGCTTGATGTAGCCCGAGATCAGAATGACCGCGATCAGCATCACAAGGATCATGAAGTAGTAGGGGATCTTGCCGCGCCACTGCATGAAGAGCGGGGAGTTGACCGTCTTCATCGTAAGGCCCTCGGCGCCGCCGATCTTGATGATCAGATCGTCGCTGATCTTCCACTCGCGGAAGTTCGTCAGGAGCACGACGATGCCCTCACCGATCGCGACCGTGGAGAGCGTGTAGTACGCGCCGCGCAGGTTGAAGATCGGGAAGCCGATGATGATCGCCATGATCGAGGCGACGACGCAGCTGACGAAGAGTCCCAGCCAGGGCGTGACGCCGAAGGTGTTCAAAAGGATCGTTGCGACATAGGCGCCCGCCGCCACGTAGATGCCGTGGCCGAGCGAGAGCGTGCCGGCGAAGCCGCACAGGATGTTCCACGAGGCGGACATATAGGCCCAGAAGAGGCACATGATCGCCACGTGCACGAAGTAGGCCTTGCTGAGCATAAAGGGCAGCACGCACAATATCGCGAGCGTGACGCCGATGAGCAGCCATTTTTTGAGCTGCTGCTGTTTCGTGAGTTTCAACTGCATGCTCTCACCTGCCTTAATCCAGCTTCGTGCCGAAGAGGCCCGAGGGCTTCACGAACAGCACGATCAGGAACACCAGATAAATGAGCACGCTCGTGACGGAGGCCGTCATGAACTGCGCGGCGATCGTCTCGATGAGACCGATGATGATGCCGCCGACGAGCGCGCCGGGGACGCTGCCGAGGCCGCCCAGGACCACGACGATGAAGGCGCGGGTCTGGAAGACGCCGCCCACCGACGGGGAGACATAGTAGAACGGCAGCAGCACGAGGCCGGCAACGGCCAAAAGCGCGCAGCTGATGCCGAAGGCGACGGCAAAGGTCTGCTCGGAGTTGATGCCCATCAGAGCCGCGGTGTTGCGGTCCTGGCCGGTCGCGCGGAGCTGACGGCCGGGCTCGGTGCGCTGCAGGAAGACCCACAGCAGCGCGCTCACACCGAGCGTGATGATGAGGCCGAAGAGGCGGGGGGCGCTGAGCGAGGAGTTGCCGAAGGTGAAGACCGTGTTGGAAAAGCTGGTCTGCGCCATGCGGTAGTCAGCGCCGAAGATCATGAGCGCGAGGTTCTCGAGGACGATCGAAAAGCCCGCGGTCAGAAGCAGCACGCCGATGGGGTCGTTCTTGTCGCTCTCGGCGCGGAGCACCGGGCGGATCAGAAACATCTGGGTGCAGTAACCCAGAACGAACATCAGCGGGCCGATGATGATGATCAGAAGATAGGGATTGATCCCTGTGACGGCCCAGATCGAATAGGCCGAGATCATCGCGAGCATCAGCATGGCGCCGTGCGCGAAGTTCGTCACGCGCATGGTGCCGAAGATCAGAGTAAGACCCATGGCGATCAGGCCATAGATCGCTCCCATACTGGCGCCGTTGATGATGGAAGGCATCAGTGACATGTCATTCCTCCTAAAAGTCCTTAGATAGCCCTTGCGGGACGCCGGAGGGGCGTCCCGCAAGCAAGGGGGAAACCCGGAAGTCGCACACCTGAACCGGTATTTCCTGATGTGGTATTACTTGTTGTACGGGAACTCGGCGCTCCAGCCGGGACGGGCTTCGGCCTCAGGCCACACGGAGACGCGGCTCATCTTGCCGTCGACCTTGCGGAACTGGGAAATGACCAGCGGAGCGTTGATCATCTGGCCGGTCTCGTCGAAGACGATCTCAGACGAGTACATCTGCTGCGGACCCTCGGTCAGGTTGGTCTCAGCCAGCGCGGCGCAGATCGCGTCGGGGTCGGTGGAGCCGGCACGCTCAAGGGCGTCGGCAATGATGTACATGGCGGAATAGGCCTTGACAGCCTCGGCGTTCATGCCGTAGCCGTACTTCTCGGTGAACTTCTTGTTGGTCTCCTCGGAGTACGGACGGTTGACGTCGGGCTCCCAGGTGGAGATGTCGAAGAAGTACTCGCAGTTGTCGCCCACGAGGTCGAAATAGGTCGGGTCAGCGAAGCCGCCGGAGGTGGCGATGAAGGCCTTCGGGTGGACGCCCTGCTCAATGAAGCCGTTGGTCATAAGGGCCGCCTCGGAGACGTAGGCCACCATCAGAACGACGTCGGGGTTGGCCTCCTTGACCTTCAGGCAAACGGGGGTCAGGTCGGTGGTGCCGGTGTTATAGGGCTCTTCGAGGACGATCTCATAGCCGGCCTCGGGGATGTACTTCTGCAGAGCGGTCAGCGCGCCCTGGCCCCAGGAGGAGCTCTCGTACACGATGGCCCAGGTCTTCACTTCGGTGCCGGTCTTCTCGGCCATGTCCTTGATGAAGGCGACCTGGTCGCGGTTACGCCAGCTGGTCTTCTCAGCCAGACGGAAGATGTACTTCATGCCGCGGGCCGTGATCTGGTCGTCGGACGGGACGGGCACGAAATAAGGGATCTGATAGCGCTCGGCCACCTCGGTGGAGGCCATGGCCACGCCGGACTGATAGCAGCCGGTGATGAGCTGGACCTCATCCTGAGTGATGAGCTTCTCGGTCTGGGTGACGCCCTCGGCGGAGTCGCCCTTGGAGTCGGCGTAGATCATCTTGATCTGGGCGCCGCCCATGGACTTGATGCCGCCGGCCGCGTTGATCTCCTCAACGGCCATGTCGCGCGCCTGCTGGCCGATCTTGCCGAGCGAGGCCGCCGTGCCGGAGAGCGGGAGCAGGTTGCCGATCAGGATCTCGTCGACCTTCTCGCCGCCGCCCGAGGGAGCCGCGGGCGTGCTGGAGCTGCTGCCGGAGGAGGCCGCCGGAGCGCTGGAGCCGGAGGAGGAGCCGCCGGACGAAGAGCTGCCGCCGGAGGAGCCGCCGCAGGCCGCAAGGGACAGCGCCATTGCAAGAGCCAGTACCATTGCCAGTGCCTTTTTCATTTGGATCTTCCTTTCTTGTGTGATGTTCTTCTCTTTTCCTTTTTCGGAGGGTCGCCCCTCCTCTTCGCAGAATCGACCAATTTCTGCGGGACAAAATCGCGGAACTTTGTCCAACCTGATAAAAGCAAATAATCTGCCAGTTTTTCAATTTGTCAAAATAGTAACGAAAAATTAAAAAAAGCATTCCAAAGGAAGCTTTTCCGCCAAATTCGGTTGAACACGATTTTTAACAATTATGCAATACTGCATAAAATTATGCTGTTTTGCATATTGTGCACAAACAAAAAGGCGATAAAAGAGTTTAGTTGTAAAAATAATACAAATGCTATTTGACAGCTTTCCCGCTTTTTGCTATGCTGGTTGCATCGGGACTTTGTGAAAACGGAAACAAGGGGGGAGCGAGATGCAGCAGACGACGGAGCCGGTGATCCGGCAGGGGGGCTTTGACGAGACCGAGATGCTGCTCATGGGCATCTTCGGCAGCGACAACAACGTGGTCATCGCCGACGCGGTGATGGTGTGCGACATGAAGGGCATGATCCTTTCGGTGCACGAGACATACGAGAAATTTTTCGGCGTGACGAAGGCCGAGATCGTGGGCCGCAGTGTCTATGATCTGGAAAAAGAGGGGATCTTCACCCCCTCGGTCACGCGCATGGTGATCGAGGAAAAGCGCCGCATCGTGACGACGCAGCGCAACAAAAAGGGGACGCTGATCCTGACGACCGGCATCCCGATCTTCGACGCGCAAAATGAACTCCGCTACGTCGTGTGCCTGAACGCGATGGATGTGGCGCAGCTCGACAACATCAGAAAGAAGTACAGCCAGCTGAAGCTGGTGCTCGACCAGAAGACCGAGGAGGTAGATACGCTGCGCCAGAAGTACCTGCGGCCCAACAGCATGCAGTTCCGCTCGCCGAACATGCTGAGCATGTGGGACTGCGCGATGCAGCTCGCGGTCACGAAGGCGAACATTCTGATCACCGGCGAGACCGGCACGGGCAAGAGCCAGCTCGCGCGGGAGATCCACCTTGCGAGCAAATGTGCCGCGGGACCCTTCGTCGAGATCAACTGCGCGACGCTGCACGAGTCGCTGATCGAGTCGGAGCTCTTCGGCTATGAGCGCGGCGCCTTCACCGGCGCGAGTACGCAGGGCAAGATCGGCAAGATCGAGCTGGCCGACAAGGGTACGCTGTTTCTGGACGAGATCGGTGAGCTGCCGCTCTCGGCGCAGGCGAAGCTCCTCGACGTCATCCAGAACAAGACGCTCGAGCGCGTCTCGGGCAATAAGAAGATCTCGATCGATTTCCGGCTCATCACCGCGACGAACCGGGATCTGACCGAGGCGGTCGCGAACGGCAGCTTCCGCAAGGACCTCTACTACCGCCTCAACGTCGCGCACCTGATGATCCCGCCGCTGCGTGAGCGCCGGGCCGACATCGTGCTGCTCGCGAATCTCTTTTTAAAGCGCTTCAATGAGGAGTACGGCAAAGCCGTCACCTTCTCGCCGCAGTTCATTGACTACCTCGAGCAGTACGCCTGGCCCGGAAACGTGCGCGAGCTTGAAAACCTGATCGAGCGCATGGTGATCACGACGAGCGGCACGGTGATCGATGTGGAATACCTGCCCATGGACATGGTCAAAAATACCGACATTCTTCCCTACCACGCCAAGAGCCATTCGCTCCCCGAGCTTCTGGAGGAGTACGAAAAGCGGATCTTGTTAAACTCGATCCGCCGCTACCGCACGACCGTCGCGGTGGCCAAGGATCTCGGCATCAGCCAGAGCGCCGTGAGCCGCAAGGTCAGCAAGTACTTCGGCTCCGAGCCGGGGCTTTTGAAGAGCCTTCTGCAGGAGGAGTGAAGACTGCACGTTCCTCACAAAAACGCTTTACAACGCGCACGAAATATGCTATATTCTACACAAGGAAGGGCGAGCCCCTTCCCGAAAGTTAGACCAAAGAGCCCGCGGCGCCATTCCGGGCCGCGGAGTGAAAGGAGCGTTTGTGATGAAGTTTACGTATGCATGCAAAAAGGTCTCTCTCAACGATTCCATCAAGTCCTATGCCGAAAAGCGCATCGGCAAGCTCGAGCGCTATTTCAGGGATGACAACGCAGATGTTTTTGTGACCTTCGCGGTCGAAAAAAACCACCTGTGCACCGTTGAGATCACCATTCGCAGCGGCGGCACGCTGCTGCGCGCCCAGGCCGAGGCGCCGGACGGCGATATGCGCGGGGCGATCGACTCCGCCGTGAACTACATCGAGCGCCAGATCCTCAAGAACAAGACACGCCTTTCGAAGAAGCTCCGGTCCGAGGGCTTCCCGCCCCCCGACACGACCAGCGATTTCGAGGTCGCCGAGGAGAAGGAGTTCGACATCGTGCGCACGAAGCGCTTCTCGGTCAAGCCCATGAGCCCCGAGGAGGCGATCTTGCAGATGAACCTGCTCGACCACGACTTCTTCGTCTTCCGTTCCGACGAGGACAACAGCCTGTGCATCGTCTACCAGCGCCGCAACGGCGGCTACGGCCTGATCGTGACCGGCGAAGAGAATTGAGAGAACCATAAAACG
>CAMNAE010000033.1 GCA_946530565.1 uncultured Oscillibacter sp. | reverse complement strand
GCGGTCACTGGGTGATCCGGGCAGCGCACTGCCACAGTATCGAGCCCGGAAGTCACGTTGTCAGGCACGACGCTTTGTTTTTTGAGGACCAGCGTCAGAGGTCCCGGCCAGAACTTGCGCGAGAGCACATAGGCCAGCGGCGGGATGTCGCGGCAAAAACGCGGCAGCCACTGCTGACCGGGAATGGTCAGAATGAGCGGATTGTCCTGCGGGCGGCCTTTGGCCTCAAAGATCCGCGCGCAGGCTTCGGGATCGAGCGCGTTAGCGGCCAGACCGTAGACGGTCTCAGTAGGAAGCGCGACGAGCCCTCCCTCTTTGATGACACGAGCTGCGGTGCTGATGCGCTGCTCGATCTCGCGCTGCTGTCCTTTGGTGTCGCGTAAATCCAGATAAATGGTCTGCATGCTGAAAGCTCCTTTGTTCAAAGCTCAGATAATGATCAGGCTGAGTCCTTCGGCTCGGTCGTCGGTTCCTGAGACCTGGCATATGCGCTGCCAAGCGCGTCAGTCAGCTCGTCCAGATCGCCGTTCAGTACGGCGTCCAGCCGGTAGAGCGTCAGGTTGATGCGGTGGTCCGTCACACGGCCCTGCGGGAAATTATAGGTTCGGATCCGCTCAGATCGGTCGCCGGATCCGACCATTGCCCGCCGCGCCGCCGTTTCGCTTGCAGTTCGCTCTTGAAGCAGCCGGTCAAGCAGCCGCGTCCGAAGAATCTTCATGGCTCTCTCGCGGTTTTGGATCTGGCTGCGCTCGTCCTGACACTCTACGACGAGCCCGGTGGGAATATGTGTGATGCGCACCGCGGACTCCGTTTTGTTTACATGCTGTCCGCCGGCACCGCTGGCGCGGTAGACATCGATCTTCAGATCCTTCGGATCGATGGAGACCTCGATCTCGTCGGCCTCGGGCATGACCGCGACTGTTGCAGCGCTCGTGTGGATGCGGCCGGTGGATTCAGTCTCAGGCACTCGCTGCACGCGGTGGACACCGCCTTCAAAGCGCAGACGCTGCCAGGCATCAGCGCCGTCTATAAGCAGTGAGCACTCTTTGAGGCCGCCGTACTCGCTGTGGCTGACGCTTACAAGCTCACTGTGCCAGGCATGCTTTTGCGCATACATGAGATACATGCGCAGAAGATCCCCGGCAAAGAGCGCACTCTCTTCCCCGCCGACACCGCTGCGGATCTCCATGAGAACGGGACGGCCGTCGTTCGGATCACGCGGGCGCAGCAGGTCTTTCAAACGCCCGGCGCACTGCTGTTCTAAAACCTCGGCGCTGAGCAGTTCCTCACGCGCAAGGGCGTGAAACTCCGGATCTGCCAAAAGGGCCTTGGCTTCGGCGATACGTGTCCTTGCTGTCTCAAGAGCGTCCAGTGCCTCAATGATCGGAGATAAGCGGCTGTGCTCACGGGTGAGCCTGCGCAAAAGATCGGGATCCTGAAAGCTCCTGGGATCCTGAAGCTGCTCCGAGAGCGAGGCGAACTGGATGCGAATGTTTTTCAGCTGGTCATCCATAGAACTCTCTTTCTCACGGCTCCATATTCTCAAGGATCGCACTGAGCTCCCGCAGAAACTGATCGCGCCAGAACTCATAGCCGATCTTCCCTGCCCGCAGGCTAACCTCGGCCAGATGCCCGGCAGGAAGATACCGATCCATCTGGGCAAAAACCTCGCGGTTCTGATACGAGCTGTTGCGCGTGATCAGGCAGGCGACACGCTGAAGCTCTTTGCCGTGCTCCGTTAAAAACGCACGCATCGGCGCTGCCATACGCCCCGCCCAGACCGGCGCGCAAAGTACGACCAGCTTGTATTCCGCAAGCGGGTGCTCTGTAAAGATCGGTCGGATCTCGGGCGGTGTGCGCCGCATAGCATCCATGCCGCAGCGCAAAACCGCAAAGCGCCCCACAGGCGTGCGGGAATAACGGATCTCCGCCACCTCAGCGTGCAGGATCTCGGCGATCTCCATCGCGGCTGTATATGTGTTTCCCGAGCGGGAATAGGTGACGCATAACACGTCGCTCATAATCAGAACTCCTTATGTCGGGACTAAAAGCGGCATACTCCGCTCAGGCTTCCTCGCTCAGCGTCTCCCAGCGCTCATAGAGCGTTTCGAGCGCAGCCTCGGCGTCGCTTTGCTGAGCGGCGAGCTCCGCCATACGCTCATAATCGCTCCCGCAGGACTCGATCTCCTGCTGCAGTGCCTCAAGTGCTGCCTCTGCGTCTGCGATCTCATGCTCGAGCACGGTGATCTGGCGGCGCACGCTCGGTTTCTGGCGTACAGACGGTGTCTTGTGCGTCTCCGGTTTCTTATCAGGGACAGGCACTTCTTTTGCACTTTGGCGCTCCGCCTCCTCACGCGCTTTGAGCGCGCGGTATTCGGCGTAGCCCATCGGGTAATCGGTGATCGTACCTCCGTCGAGCTCCCAGATGCGCTGGGCAAAGCGGTTGATGAAATAGCGGTCGTGGCTCACGAAGAGCAGAGCGCCGTCATAGGCCTCAACTGCCTCCTCGATCCACTCGCGGGAATCGATGTCCAGATGGTTGGTCGGCTCGTCGAGCAGCAGAAAATTCACCGCGTCGTCCATCAGCATGCAAAGGCGCAAGCGGCTCTGTTCACCGCCGGAGAGCACAGAGACCGGCTTAAAGACGTCCTCGCCCCGGAAATCGTAGGCGGCAAGGCGGTTTCGTGCGCTCTGGGCACTGATGCCGCGTTTTTCTGCCATCATATTTTCTACGAGGTTCCAGTCCGGATGCTCAAAAGAGACGTGCTGAGGAAGATACGCACTGCAGACCGCAGGGCCGATACGGATGCGCCCGGCGTCCGGGTATTCCTCACCCATGATCATTTTCAGAAGAGTTGTTTTTCCGGTCCCGTTGTCGCCAATCAGAGCGATGCGCTCTCCGCCTTCAATCTTAAGTGAGATCCCGTCGAAAAGTGTTCGCTCGCCCCAACCCTTGGAGATCCCGCGCAGGGCGAGGACCTCGTCGCCGTGGAATTCGACCGTATGAAAGCGCGCGTCCATCTTGCGTGCCTTTGTGGGCCGGCTCGTCGTGCGCATGCGCTCGATGCGCTTTTCCATGGAGATCGCACGGCGGTAGGTCTTGTCCATACCCTGAAAGGCCCAGAGTCGGAGCTGTTCTGCCGACTTTTCGAGCTGGCGGATCTTGGCCTGTTCCTTCTCATACTGCTTTTGGCGCTCTTCGAAGCGACGCTCTTTTTCAATCGCATAAAAGCTGTAATTACCGCTGTAATGCTCTGCCCGACCGTCCACCAGTTCGATCACGCGGGTGATCGCACGATCCAGGAAGTAGCGGTCATGTGAGATCGTTACGACCGTACCGCGGAAAGCGCGGATATATTCTTCAAGCCACTCGGTCGCATGGAGGTCCAGGTGATTGGTCGGTTCATCGAGCAAAAGAATATCGGTATCCTCCAGGATGAGGCGGCCGAGGTTCACGCGGGTCTTTTCACCGCCTGAGAGAGAGTCGAAGTCCTGCGCACGCATGCGCGCATCGATCGAAAGGCCGTTAGCGATCTTGTTGACCGCGACGTCGATATCATAGCCGCCAAAGACCTCAAAACGTTCACTGAGGCTTCCATAACGCTTTAAAAGCACGGGATCCTGTTCCCCGGCCGCCATGCGCGCAGCAAGCTCCTCCATCTCAGATGAAAGCGTCTTGAGCCGGTCGAAGGCGGAGCGAAGGACCATTTCCACGGTATAGCCTTCCGGAAAGACGGGGATCTGTGAAATAAGCCCGATCCGCCTTCCCGAGGCGATCGCCACCTTACCGCTGTCGCTTTCAAGCTCTCCGGTGAGGATGCGAAAGAGCGTCGTTTTTCCGGCGCCGTTGCGCCCGAGCAGACCCACGCGCTCGCCTTGGTCGATTTGAAAGGTCACGCCGTTGAGCACCGGATGCCCGACTTCAAAGGATTTTGTGATGTCGCGTACCTGGATGTCGATCATGCGTCCGTCACGCTTTCACGCAGCGTTTTGACTGCCATCGGGAAGTTCATCGCGTGGGAGGCTTTGACGAGCACCGCGGTATCCGGCAAGAAAGAAGCGGCAAGCTCCGGCAACGCCGAGACAAGGTCGGGATAATACCTGACGGAGCCTCCGCTTTCGGAAACACCGGAGGCTATGTTGCGTGCTTTTTCACCGATCGCGATCACGAGATCAAGTCCCAGCATGGCGGCAAGAGCACCCATGTTGTAATGGGCCTGAGCGGTGAGATCGCCAAGCTCACCCATGTCACCGAGTATGGCGATGCGCTGCGCACATTCGCTGTGCGCAAGAATATCCAGCGCCGCCGCTACAGACTGCGGATTTGCATTGTAGCAGTCATCGAGCAGGATCCGCTGTCCCGGCAGATGCAGCACATTCATGCGGGAGCCGACAGGACGGTAGCTTTCGATGCCGTGGACGATCTCGGGATCGCTGAGGCCGAGCTCCCAGGCAATGCCGGCTGCGATCGCGGCCGGATACACCATATGCACGCCGGGCGCGGGGATCGTGACATGAATAATATTATCGCCGCTGCTAATATCGCAGCAGACCCCGTCGACGCCGTGATCGGCAATATTGCCGACGCGCACATCGCAGTGTTCGCCGCGCCCGCAGCGAAGGATCCTCCATGGCCCCTCAACCGTATCGAGCAGTGCGTCGTCGCCATTCAAGACCAGAAGTCCCTCAGGTCTTAAATACTCTGTGATCTCAAGCTTTGCGCGCAAGATCCCCTCGCGAGAGCCGAGGTGCTCGATATGCGCGTCGCCGATGTTCGTGATCACTGCGATGTCGGGACGGACCATGGAACTTAAATAGCGGATCTCACCGGCGTGGTTCATGCCGGTCTCGATCACGGCGGCCTGATGCTCCGGCTTCAACCGAAGGACCGTGAGCGGCGCGCCGATATCGTTGTTGAAGTTGCCCTCGGTCTTGAGAAGGCAGAAATGCGTAGAGAGCACCGAGGAGAGAAGCTCTTTCGTCGTCGTCTTCCCGACACTGCCGGTGATCTGCACAAAGGGAATGGAGACCGCGTTCCTGACATGAGCGGCCAGTTTCAAAAGAGCAGTACGGGTATCGTCGACCAGAATGCAGAAAAAGTCATCGGAACGCTCGGCAGGAGCCTTCGAGACCAGACAGCCCGCAGCGCCGCGGGAAGCGGCGGAAGCAATAAAATCATGCCCGTCAAAGCGTTCGCCTACCCAGGCGACAAAAAGCGCACCCGGCTCGATGGTGCGGCTGTCGGTGGAGACCGCGGATATGGAAGCAGCGGCACGGCCCGAGAGCAATGTGCCGCCAACGGCGGTTGCGATCTCGCCTGCAGTCATCGGAAACATGCGGTTTAGCCCCTCCTGTCAAGCTTGAGCGAATCCATCAGGATCTTCTCGCACAGATCATCATAGGGAAGTCCGATCGCGGCAGCCTCTTTCGGAACGAGGCTCGCGTCGGTCATGCCGGGAAGAGAGTTGACCTCAAGGCACCATGCCCTTCCCTCGGCGTCAAGGATAAAATCGCTCCTTGAGTAGACCTGCAGACCGACGGCATGGTGGAGCTTCAGGGCAAGACTGCCTAAAAGCGACTGCTCTTCCTGCGTGATCGGTGCCGGACAGAGCTCCCGGGCGCCGCCTTTTTGATATTTTGCTGTATAATCGAATTCCTTTACAGATGGCAGGATCTCAACAGCTGGAAGTGCCTGATCACCAAGCACACCCACGGTGAACTCACGACCGTACTTACGTTCCTCTAAAATGATGCGTCCATGGAAGCCCTGAACCTCTCGAAGGGCAGAGCGCAGTGCCTCACGTGTTTCGGGAAGATACACGCCAAGAGAAGAGCCGCCGCCGGTCGTTTTGATCACGCAGGGCAGCGGAAGAGATTCTGCAAGGGTGTCGATCTCATCGGGCGCGTAGCTGAGGAACTGCCACTTCGGGGTCGGCACGCCGCAGTGATCCATGATGCGCTTTGTCTCCGCTTTGTCCATGGCCAGCGCAGAGGCAAGGTAGCCGCTGCCGGTATAGGGGATGCCGAGCAGATCGAAAGCTGCCTGGATGCGGCCGTCTTCACCGTCTTGTCCGTGGAGACCGAGAAAGACAGCGTCGGCAAAGGCGCAGAGTTTTAAGACGTTGGGACCGAATAAACCGTCTCCGCCGCCCGTCCTCCGGGCGCGAACGGCATCGAGGTCCGGTGCAGTGACAGAGATCCCGGTCTCGGGGCAGAGTCCGTCTTCGGCATCGAACAGGCTACCGATAATCTCAGGCAGGGTTTCGATGCCTAGAAAGAGATCAACGAGGATCGCGCGGTGGCCTTTCCGGCGCAGTGCCCTGCACACTGACGCGCCGGTGACCAGAGAAACGGCCCGCTCGGTGGAAAGTCCCCCGGCCAGCACAACAATATCCATGGAAAACGCTCCTTAGATTTCAATTCAACAGCTTATTTTATCACAGTTATTCCGTTATTACAACTACAGATTCCATGGATTATACTCGTCTGCGCTGACGGATTTCCGGCAGGTTTATAGCATTTTTTCGTATGGAAAGCCCGAAAAAAATACCGAAAACAGCTTGCATTCCCCTGTGTCTGCGGCTATAATAATCGTTTGTGATTTGAATTCGAGCGCTTCAATCAAAAGCGTTTAGCTAAGGAGAGCAAAGCTATGCAGAATGAACACCTGAGAAACGTGGCCATCATCGCGCACGTCGACCACGGCAAGACCACCCTCGTCGATGAGATGCTCAAGCAGGGCGGCGTCTACCGCGAGAATCAGGAGGTCGTGGAGCGTGTCATGGACTCCGGCGATCTGGAGCGTGAGCGCGGCATCACGATCCTTGCAAAAAACACTGCGGTCCAGTACGGAGATACCAAGATCAATATCGTCGACACCCCGGGCCACGCTGACTTCGGCGGCGAGGTCGAGCGTATTTTAAAGATGGTCAACGGCGTTATTCTACTTGTCGACGCCGCTGAGGGTCCGATGCCCCAGACCCGCTTTGTGCTCTCCCGCGCGCTGGAGCTCGGACACAGAGTCATCGTGGTCGTCAACAAGATCGACCGCCCCGATCAGCGCATCCACGAGGTCATCGATGAGGTGCTGGAGCTTTTGATGGACCTTGACGCAACGCAGGAGCAGTTTGACTCACCGACGCTCTTCTGCTCCGGCCGAAACGGCACGGCGTCTTATTCTCCTGATGTGCCCGGCACAGACCTTAAGCCCCTTTTTGAGACGATCATCAATTACATTCCCGCGCCCGAGGCGAACGTCGACGAGCCCTTCCAGATGCTCGTCTCTTCGATCGATTACAACGACTTCGTGGGCCGGATCGCGATCGGCCGCATCGAGCGCGGTGTTCTCAAGCAGAACCAGGAAATCGCGGTTTGCAACTACCACAACCCCGACGCTGTCCTGCGCAAGGCCAAGGCGACTGCTATTTATGAGTTTGAAGGTCTCGCACGCAAGAGCGTGCCAGAGTCCTCCGCCGGCAACATCATTGCGATGAGCGGCATTCCCGACATTACGATCGGCGATACGATCTGTGCGCCCGACACCGTCGAGCCCCTTCCCTTCGTAAAGATCTCCGCTCCGACGATGGAGATGACCTTCTCGGTCAACGACTC
This sequence comes from uncultured Oscillibacter sp., assembly GCA_946530565.1. Lineage (GTDB taxonomy): Bacteria > Bacillota > Clostridia > Oscillospirales > Oscillospiraceae > Oscillibacter. The sequence goes on along the minus strand of CAMNAE010000033.1, from coordinate 2,753 downwards.
CCCCTTTGCCGGCCGCGAGGGCAAGTTCGTCACCTCCCGCCAGATCCGCGAGCGGCTTTTCCGTGAGACGCTGCGCGATGTCTCTCTGCGCGTGACCGAGACCGAACTTGAGACCGCTTTCAACGTGGCAGGCCGCGGCGAGATGAGCCTTTCCATCCTGATCGAGACGATGCGCCGCGAGGGATATGAGTTCCAGGTCTCCCCTGCCCGTGTGCTCTATCAGACGATCGACGGGAAGAAGTGCGAGCCGATCGAGCGCCTGGTCGTGGACGTCCCCGCCGACTGTGTGGGAGCTGTGATCGAAAAGCTTGGTCAGCGCAAGGGCGATCTTGTCGAGATGACGCCGGTCGGCGAACGTATGAAGATCGAGTTCCTGATCCCGGCCCGCGGGCTCTTTGGCTACCGCAATGAGTTTTTGACCGATACCCGCGGCGAGGGCATCATGGCAAGCGTCTTCGATTCCTATCAGCCCTTCAAGGGTGAGATCACCCGCCGCGGCAACGGCTCGATGATCTCCTTTGAGACCGGTGAGTCGATCACCTACGGCCTTTTCAACGCGCAGGAGCGCGGCACACTTTTCATCGGCGCAGGCGTTCCGGTCTACGGCGGCATGATCATCGGTGTGAGCCCGAGAAGCGAAGACATGACCGTGAACGTGTGCAAGAAGAAGCAGCTCACGAATACGCGCGCTTCCGGTTCCGATGAGGCGCTGCGCCTCGTACCTCCCCGGCAGATGAGCCTTGAGCAGTGCCTGGAATTCCTTGCCGACGATGAGCTCCTTGAGGTCACGCCCAAGAGCCTGAGAATGCGCAAGGCGATCCTCGATCACGAAAAGCGCATGAAGGCCCTCCACTCCAACAAGGCCAAGAGCTGAAACAGCAGGTTTGAATTCAAAACACCCCGTGCCGCTTTATGGTACGGGGTGTTTTGATGAAATGATATCGCGGAAGCCCGGAGTCTCAGAGCGTATCGAGCCAGGCGCGGATGGCCTCGACGCTCGGGCTGCGGTTCAGGATCTTGCCCTCGATGATCTCGGCGCCCGGGGCACTGGGCTTCAGGCTTGAGACCGCCTTGCCGAAGCCGCTGCCGCCGGATGTCGCAAAGAGGATGATTTTCTTGCCGGTAAAAACGTAGCTCTCAAGAAACGAGTTGATGATCGTCGGCGCAACATACCACCAGATCGGAAAGCCGAGAAAGATCGTATCATGCTCGGCGATCGGTGCATCGCGGTCTGCAAGTGCCGGGCGGGACTTCGGGTCGTTCATCTCTCTGGTCGAGCGTGCGGTCTTATCCATCCAGTTCAGATCCGCATGGGTGTACGGCACGGCGGGACGGATCTCATAGTAATCGGCGGATGCGGCTTCCGCCAGTCTTTTGGCAATGCCGGCAGTGGTGCCGGTAGCGCTGAAAACGGCAACAAGTGCTTTTTTCATGGGGATCTCCTCACTTTACAAAAATGATCATTCGACTCAAGCGGCAGCATTCCGGTCGATTTTAGCCGATCCTGCCGTCCTGTATTGAACAGAGTATAGCACAGAAAACGCTGCGTGGAAAGAGCTTTTCACAGTGAAGACGGCTTTGCAGGCGCGCTTTTGTCAGGGCGCGATCTACGACGCGCTGTATCTATTAAAAGAATTTGAAATCTTCACGAAAAGTTTTTGCAATTGAGGCGCTTGTGTGTTATCATATCATAGTTATATTATGTAGAGACCCGGCGTGATACGGCGATGACCGCGCACGTTCTGCCGGTTTTTTCAGAAAGGTGATCAACGTCTATGGGATTTTTTTCAAAGCTCTTCGGCGACTACTCCACACGTGAGCTTCGCTCGATCAATCCGATCGTCGATAAGATCGAGGCGCTCGCCGAGGAGTACAAGGCTCTCAGTGATGCGGCTCTGCAGGCCAAGACGGCAGAGTTCCGTGCAAGGCTCGCCCAGGGGGAGACGCTCGACGACATCCTGCCGGAGGCCTTTGCGACCGTACGGGAGGCATCCGACCGCGTTTTGGGCCTTCGCCCCTACCGCGTGCAGCTGATCGGCGGCATCGTGCTCCACCAGGGGCGCATTGCCGAGATGAAGACCGGCGAGGGCAAAACGCTTGTCGCGACGCTCCCCGCCTATCTAAATGCGCTTGCCGGAAAGGGCGTTCATATCGTCACGGTCAACGACTACCTCGCCAAACGCGACAGCGAGTGGATGGGCAAGGTGCACCGCTTCCTCGGTCTCAAAGTCGGTCTGATCGTCCACGGGCTCACAACGAAACAGCGTCAGGATGCCTATGCCGCCGATATCACCTACGGCACCAATAATGAGATGGGCTTCGACTACCTGCGCGACAATATGTGCATCTACTCCTCCGAGCTCGTACAGCGCGGACATTCCTTCGCCATCGTTGACGAGGTGGACTCCATCCTGATCGATGAGGCGCGTACACCGCTGATCATCTCAGGCCAGGGCGAGAAGTCAACACAGCTCTACGACATGGCTGAGATGCTGGTCTCCCGCTTCAAAAAATATGTTGTCGTGGAACTCGACAACAAGGAAGAAGAGCCTGATGTCGGCGATGCCGACTACATCGTGGATGAAAAGGCCAAGACCGCGACACTGACCGCTGCGGGCATTGCCAAAGCCGAGGCTTTCTTCCACCTGGAAAATCTCGCTGATCCCGCCAATGCCACGATCTCGCATCATATCAACCAGGCACTGCGCGCACACGGTACGATGAAGCGCGATGTGGACTATGTGGTCAAGGAC
>CAMNAE010000032.1 GCA_946530565.1 uncultured Oscillibacter sp. | reverse complement strand
GATCGAGTCCGCCGGCTGCATCGTGCTCTCCCGCACGCAGAAGCTGAGCCAGGAAAAACTCGAATCCGCCGTCGCCCTGCTGCGCGAGAAGAATCCCGACGCCGCGATCCTCACGACCCCCTGGGACGAGCTCGACGGCAAGGTGATCCTGAGCGCGATCGAGAAGGTGTCTCTTGCCGACGAGCTCCTCGCGAAGATGCGCGAAGAGCACGAGCTCGAGGAGGCCGAGCACGAGGCGGAGCATCATCACCACCACGACCATGACGATGATGACGACGAGCATGAGCATCATCACCATCATCATGACGACGACGATGAAGACGAGCATGAGCACGAGCATCATCATCACCACGACGATGACGATGATGACGACGAGCACGAGCATCACCATCATGACCACGACGATGACGACGATGACGAGCACGAGCATCACCATCATCACGACCATGACCATGAGCACGAGGGCCACCATCACCACCATCATCACCACGCCGATGACGTGTTCACGTCCTGGGGCCGCGAGACGCCCAAGCAGTACTCCGAAGAGGAGATCGCGCACATCCTCTCTGAGCTCGACTCCGGGGAATACGGCGCGATCCTGCGCGCCAAGGGCATCGTGGCGTCTCCGGACGGCAAGTGGCTCGAGTTCGACTATGTACCCGAGGAGCAGGAGATCCGCAGCTGCTCGCCCGACTACACCGGCCGTCTGTGCGTGATCGGCGCCGAGCTGAACATCGAAAAGCTCGTCGCGCTCTTCGGCTTTTGATCCGCGAAGGGGACTGTGACCTATGCCGAATCAAAACGATATCCCCGTCTACCTGATCGCCGGTTTCCTCGATTCCGGCAAGACGGATTTCATCAACTCCGTGCTCTCCGACGGCTTCGCCGCGCAGGAGCCGACGCTCCTGATCTCCTGCGAAGAGGGCGAAAACGAGTACGACAAGAAGTTTTTGCGCAATGTGACGGTCGTGACCGTCGAGGATCAGTCCGAGCTCACCTGCAGCAAGTGCAAGGAGTGGGAAAAGCTCTACCACCCGACGCAGATCCTCGTGGAGTACAACGGCATGTGGCGTCTGCCGTATATCTTCGAAGATGTCCTGCCCGCAAACTGGGTGCTCTACCAGATCATGACGATGGTCGAGGCCCCGACCTTTGAGGTCTATACGAAGAACATGGGCATGCTCATGATGGAGAAGATCACGAACGCGGATATGATCGTCTTCAACCGCTGTACGCCCGAGCTGCGCGACGCGCTGAGAAAGCGCAACCTGCGCATGGTGAACCGCCGCGCGAACATGTACCTTGAGATGACCGACGGCACGAACGAGGACTATCTGACCGGTGATGAGTGCCCCTTCGACATGGATCAGGACGTGATCGACATCCCCGACGACGACTACGGCGTCTGGTTCGTCGACGTGATGGACCACTTCGACCGCTGGAGCGGCAAAAAGGTGCATCTCAAAATGGTCATGTGCCACTCGAAAAAATACCCGGGCATCCACTGCCCCGGCCGCTTCGTGATGACCTGCTGCGCCGAGGACATCCAGTTCATGGGCCTCATCGCTAAGGGCATGCACTTAACGGATTTCCAGGACCGCGAATGGGTCGAGGTCTCCGGCCGCATGGCCGTTGAGAAGCACGCCGCCTACCGCGGCAAGGGCCCCGTCCTCCATGTGATGGACATCAAGCCCTGCGCGGCCCCGAAGGAAGAGGTCGTCTCGTTCTGAGGCATCACATTTGGCCCCCCTGAAAGGGGGGCTGGCGCGCAGCGCCTGAGGGGTTCTCGATTGAAGCCCGAAGTCCAAAAAACGACCGCCGCAGCTCTTTTTGGTGAGCTGCGGCGGTTTTCTTTGCAAGAGACGCGACGGGCGTTTGCTTATACTAATCTTCAATCAAACGATTTAAAATCGTTTGATTGCCTGTGAGCTTTTTTAGCTCACAGGCAAAGGCGCCGAGGCGCCTTGAAGAAGCCGTGCAATACTGATTTCGCGCGAGGCGGAAGCCTCGCGCAGCGCAGCATCGCTGCGCTTAAAACGCTTGAAAATCAAGCGTTTTATTGGAGATCAGTATTATCCGAGGATCAGCAGGATCAGTGTGAGCACCAGGAACACGGCGCCGACCCACTTGGTGCCGCGCGCGAGCTTGGCGTCGAGAGAGTGCGCCTTGTTGCGGGAGAGGAAGGAGTCGGCCACGCCGCCGATGGCGCCGGAGAGACCCTCGCTCTTGCCGGACTGCATGAGCACCATGGCAGTGATGCCGATGCCGCACAGAACCTGCAGGATCGTGATAAACAGTTTCATTGGGAACGACCTCCAAATTTGACCGCGCCATTTACGCGGATTCTTTCACAGATCGTCACTATACCACATTGCGGGCGGCTTTGCAAGGTAAAAAACCGTATTTCGACAGGAAAATCCGCAAAAAATGCAAAAAAGATAGAACGAACGTTTGCAATCGGGCGCGTTTCATGTTATAATCCGGGCAAAGAGCGCGGGAAAGAGATCCCGCAGACGAAGGAGGGCGCGTTATGCCGAAGACATCAGACATGCAAAAGCGGATCCTCGACTTTATCACGCGGCAGGTGGCGCTGCAGGGCTATCCGCCGACCGTGCGCGAGATCGGCGACGCGGTGGGCCTCCGCTCGCCCTCCACGGTGCACTTCCACTTAAAGCGCATGGAAGAGGCCGGGCTCATCCGCAAGGGCTCGAGCAAGGGCCGGGCGATCACGCTGGTCGCGCCCGAGGGCCCGCGCGCCAATCAGATCCCGATCGTCGGCACCGTCGCTGCCGGGCAGCCGATCCTCGCGATCGAGCACATCGAGGACTATCTGACCTTTGCGACCGATGCCCCGAGCGACGAGTACTTCGCCCTGCATGTCCAGGGCGAGAGCATGATCAATGCCGGCATCCTCCCGGGCGACCTTGTGGTCGTGCACCAGCAGAGCGAGGTGCACAACGGGGAGATCGTCGTCGCGATGATCGACGACGAGGCAACGGTCAAGCGCTATCTCAGGAAAAAGGGCGATATCTGGCTCCTGCCGGAAAACCCGGACTTCAGCCCGATCAACGGAAACCGCGCCCAGATCCTCGGCCGCGTCACAGCCGTCGTGCGCAGGTATGCGGGGTAAGACTTTATTTGCTCATCTCACCAGTTGCAAGCGTCAAACAGATCTTCATCTAGAAGCTCTTTTATAAAGATGCTGATAGATATGATTTCTCCGCTTTCGACATCATCCTCAAGCCAATAACCGGCTGAAGACTCATAGTCTTCGTTCCAGTCATCAAAAACAAGAGACGCATCGATGCTTTGCGCTTGTTTAATGTTCATTCCTGTTTGTATCCCATTAGGAAGAGAGCCACTATAGTTTTTCCAGAGGACGATTTTAAACATTTTTTCGTTTTTAGCAAAAAATAAGCTTAGATATTCACCGATTGTTAAAACGGTCCATGGGTTAGGGGTGGTTTCGCTTTCGCTGCTCCAAATCTCTTCCTGATAAGGAACGCCGCTATTGGAAAGGATGGCTTTGGCGTCAGTAAGGCTCAGATAGAGCGGAAATGTTTGGGTTCCGACGAAAGGAACTGCCAAATCAGTAAACATTTAAGGATACCTCCTGTATAATAAAGTGGCTGTCTCTTTGCCATCTGTTTTGTATTCGGATGGCGTTCCGTCTATGATTTTTTGTATGCCAATATCATTTGTACTGATTTTGACATATGGGACGTTGCCATGACGCTTGCTACCTGGCGAAACCTGAACTTGGGTAATATTTCTGTCTGGGCCTGAGTTGCCGACAACGATCACCTTGGCGCGTGATGTACTGTGCGTCGACTTACGGATGGTTGTTTCATATCCGCGGCGTTGAAGCATCTTATTGATTTGGCCGACAGTTTTTCCGAGAAAACGCTCCCTGTATTTTGAAATGCTGTGAGCTGTAATTTTTGCACCTGAAGTGCCCGTGAAAAGATGGCTCTCATTTTTGCTCATCCTGCACGCTCCTTTCATATGCCCGAGCTGTCTTGGACTGAAAGGAGACAATTATTATTCCGCGCCTTCTAGCTTCCTCAAAGCAGACATAGTTGGCGGAACCGTATACAATGATTGTTTCGGGTGCGAGGATTTCAAGCATTTTAAAGAATCCGGATTCAAAACGTTCCCGGTCGATGATTGCTCTTGGACTACCGCCGACAGTTCCGATTGCGACAACGCTGTGTCTTGGGATGCCTTCGAAGCAATAGCTGTATGTTTCAGAAGATCCCCATCTGACATTGTTGATGACAGAAATACCGTTTGTGCCCAGCCAGTAACCGAACAGGCGCATCCGATAAGTTTGATAAATCTTGAGAGCACATGGAAAATCCTGAAAAGTTGAAAAATCGGGAGTGATCGCACCGGAAAAATGGCTCAGCACCCTGAGCGCATATTTGCAATTGTGCCAGATTCCGCTGGAACCATCGAACTTGTGGTCGTCCAAATAGAAACAGACATACGCGTGATAGCGGAAGAGTTTGTTCCCCTTTGCAAGCTGCTTTTTGTAGATGGCTTTTGCTTCCTCCCAAGTGATGATATAAGCGGGAAGGCTTGTTGCTGTCGTAGGGCAGAAAGGAATATCGAATTTTCCAAAGGCTGCGCCTTTGGCCATATTGGCGTTCCAGATATCTTTGATTCCGGGTCTGACAGTATCAGATAATGATGCTGTCGCGTTAATAGGGAAAGTCATTATAAATGCCTCCTGTCAGTCATAGCTTTTTGTTGACTAAGTTAGCAGGAAGCGTTAAAATAACAATAAGGTGGGTGTCATTTTGACGCTCCTGCAGTACTGGGACGGCAATCCCAGCGCTGAATTTCCGATGGCTGCCCACGGCAATGGTCGGTCATCGGTTTTTAATTTTTCAAATGAAGTCTCCTCCTGTCGATGTTTATTTGCGGCAATTTACATACGCGAGCTTTGCGGCTGCTGCTGAGACACCGCAGGTCCTTTTTATTTGAGCCGGCGTCATACTTCTGATCAATCGGGCATCACACATGATTTCACCAGCCAACGCAGCGGCCTGCCACTCGGGATCTGCAAAGGGTTTAACCGTTTCATCGGCAAATGAACGGAAGAACCTGACCCCGCAGACGACGATGAGCAGGTAGTGTGCGATCTCATGCATGACGGTCATTCGTGCCTGACCATCACCCTCACAGGCTTTTTCATAAATGTCCTCACGGATTCGAACGACCCGGTTGACGACGTCGGTGTCGGCGTGCCTTTTGGAAGGAAAAGCCTCTTTCGGCACGATCTCATACGAGAACCCTTCGAACAGTTCCGGCATGGCAAGCTCAAGAATTCTGACGGAATTGACCCGAAGGACGTTGTCGATGCCCAATAGATGGCGGAATTTTTGGGCGATCAGCCGCAAATCGGAACGGCGCATGGGTTCTGATTGATAGCCTATCTCAATCACCGTCCTCGCTCAGCAGCATTCGAATCTGCTCCAGCTTCTCCTCATCCAGATCCGCAAATTCCCGAGCAAACAGAACCGCGGTCTGTCTTCGTTTCGCATCCGCTCCGCTGAGACTGATCTTGACAGAAAGCGCGGATGCATCGGCAGCGGATTGCAATTTGGCGCGATCTGATTCTGAAAGCGAATACAGCTCAGAGATCGCGGCGACCCAGTTTTCCGGTATTTGCCTTTTGCCGGTTTCGACTGCTGACAGATACGATGCGGTCACCTGGAGCTTTGCGGCCATATCGCGTATGAGCTCCCCGGTTGAGATACGCAGTTTTCGCAGCTCCTTTCCAAAGTTGGTCAGCATTGGATTCACCTCCTGAAAATAACAATAACACTTTCTGATTTGTTTGTCAACTATTTTTGTTGATTTGCGTTTGCGTCTCAGCGAGAACCGCACTATTTACGTGAAGGCGATATCTATCGTGCATCAGCAGAACGAGGTGCACAACGGGGAGATCGTCGTCGCGATGATCGACGACGAGGCAACGGTCAAGCGCTATCTCAGGAAAAAGGGCGATATCTGGCTCCTGCCGGAAAACCCGGACTTCAGCCCGATCAACGGAAACCGCGCCCAGATCCTCGGCCGCGTCACAGCCGTCGTGCGCAGATACGCGGGCTAAGGCGATCCATATGCCGCTTGGAGCCAGGTGCTCCGGGCGGTATTTTTTTGCCGATTATACCGGATTTCTTGCGTTTGGGGCTGTTCAAACGCCTTGGAATCCTGTATAATATACTGCCAATTTGTTGAAAAGGAGCAGTGAACACGTGCTCAGAATTCTTGTCTGCATCAAGCAGGTGCCGAACACGACCGAGATCAGCGTGGACCGCGAGACGGGCCTTTTGAACCGCGAGCGGGCGGCGGCTGTTTTAAACCCCTTTGACGAGACGGCGCTGGAGATCGCGCTCAGGATAAAAGCGCGCACCGGCGGGGACGGCGCCGAGGTGATCGCCCTTACGATGGGCCCCGAGGCGGCGCGCGCGGTGCTTTTGGACGCGGCGGGCCTTGGCGTCGACCGCTGCGTGCACCTCTGCGATGCGGCCTTCCGCGGCTCCGACACCTACGCGACAGCGAAGATCCTCGCCGCGGCGGCGAAAAAGCTCGGACCGGATCTCATCATCTGCGGCCGGCAGGCGATCGACGGCGACACCGCGCAGGTGGGCCCGTCGATGGCGGAGCAGCTTCATTGGCCGGAGGCTGCGTATGTGACGGCGCTTCCGCAGCTGCACCCGGCCAAAACATCCATGACCCTTTGCCGCACGCTGGACGGCGTTGAAGAGGAGCTGCGCGTGCCGCTACCGGCGGTCATCACCGTGCAGAAGAGCGCCGCGGAGCCGCGGCTGCCGTCCTATCAACTGCGCGCCGCGATGACGGAAAAGATCGAGCGCTGGGACCTGAAGACGCTTGGCCTTGCAAAAGAGGACTGCGGCCTTGCAGGCTCGAAAACGCGCGTTTCGCGCACCTTCACCCCGCCGCCCCGGCCGCTGTGCACGATGCTCCCAGAAGGGGACATCTTGGCGCTGCGCGCGTCGCTCAAAATCACGGAAGGGGGCAAAGCCTGAATGGAGCGCAAAGACATCTGGGTCTATGCCGAGTGCCGGAACGGGCAGATAGCCCCGGTGACGCTGGAGCTTTTAGGTGAGGCGCGCAGGCTCGCAGAGGGGACGGAGCACTCCGTTGCGGCCGTGCTGATCGGGGGACCGGTCGCCCACGAGCTCTTTGAGCATGGCGCCGACATCGTTTATCACGCGGACCTGGCAGAGGACTTCCGCACCCTCTCCCATACCCGCGTCATCTGCGACGCGGTCAAAACATATCAGCCGCTCGCGCTGCTTTTCGGCGCGACCGCGCTGGGGCGGAGCCTTGCCCCGCGCGTTGCCTCCCGGCTCCAAACGGGCCTTAGTGCCGACTGCACGGACTTAAAGCTCCTGCCGGGCGGCACGCTCGTGCAGACGCGCCCGGCCTTCGGCGGGAACCTCTACGCGAGCATCCTCACGCAGGGCGAAAACGTGCAGATCGCGACCGTTCGCCCGCATGTGATGCGGCCGCTTGAAAAGCGCGAGGGCAGATGGAGCGAAGAGGTCATCGCGCTTGACGTGAAGCTCAAAGACGAGGATCTCGCCGTCGAGATCCTCGCAAGAAAACCGGCCGCGTCTGCGAGCCGCCTCGACGAGGCGGACGTGGTCGTGACCGCGGGCTTCGGCGTGCAGCGCTACGGCCTTTTGGACGAGGCGCGGGAGCTTGCGCGCCTGCTCGGAGGGGCCTTTGCCGCGACGAGAAAAGTCGTTGACGCTGGAAAAGCCGCCCCGGAGGAGCAGGTGGGGCAGACCGGCGTCACGGTCGCGCCGAAGCTCTATGTGGCGCTCGGCGTCTCCGGCGCCGTGCAGCACATCGTCGGCATGCAGGGAGCAAAGAAGATCGTCGCCGTGAACCTCGACCCGAACGCCCCGATCTTCCGCGTGGCGGATGTGGGCCTTCGCGGGGACCTCAGGGACATTCTGCCGGAGCTCATTCGTATGATCAAGGAGGAGCGCGCTGATGGAGCACTTTGACGTCATCATCATGGGCGGGGCGATCATGGGCTCCGCGACCGCCTATGCGCTTTTGCAGGAGCGGCCGGCGCTGAAGGTGCTCATCATCGAGCGCGACCCGACCTACCGCCGCGCCGCGACCCCGCTCGCGCTCGGCGGCGTGCGCCAGCAGTTCTCGGAGCGCGTGAACATCCGCATGGCGCGCCAGAGCATTGAGACCTTTGAGCACTTCGGCGAGCTGATGGAGACCCGCGCCTACGGCCGGCCCGAGATCGATTTCCGCCAGGGCGGCTATCTCTTCCTCGTGAGCGAGGAGAAATGGGCCACCGCGATGGAAAACGCGCGCGTGCAGCTCGACGAGGGCGTCGAATTGAAGATCCTGAGCGTCGATGAGCTGCGCGAGCTGCTCCCGGACGTGGACCTGACAGGTGTCGCGGGGGGGACCGTCTGTCCGCGCGAGGGCTTACTCGACCCGCAGGCTGTGCTCGGCGGCTATACGGCCAAGGTCGCCGAGATGGGCGCCGTGTACCGGACCGACGAGGTCACGGGCCTTAAACGCGAGGGGGACCGGCTCGTCTCGTGCGGCACGGCCTCAGGCGCGGAGTTTTCTGCGGACTATTTCGTAAACGCCGCGGGGCCCTGGTGCCGGGAGATCATGCACATGTGCGATCGAGACCTCCCGGTCGAGCCGCTCCGGCACGATATCTATGTGACGCGGATCGACAAACAAGCCGATATCGGCCTTGCCTATACGACGCTGCCCGACACCTGCTGGTGGTTCCGCGAGCACGCGGACGGCGACACGATGCTCTGCGGCAAGACGAAGCTCGACTTTGAGCTCGGCTTCGACTATTCGCCGGATCTTCCGTATTTTGCCGACGTCGTGTGGCCGAGCCTTGCCGCGAACAGCCCGAGCCTTGACCGCGTGCGCCTGCTCGGCGCCTGGCGCGGCTGCTACGAGTTCAACACCGTCGATCAGAACGCGATCATCGGTTTTGATCCCGAAATACAAAATCTGCTGCTCATCAACGGCTTTTCGGGCCACGGCATGATGCAGGCCCCGGCCGCCGGCCGCGGCGTCGCCGAGCTGATCCTGCACGGCGCGTATCAGACGCTGGACCTGTCCGAGCTCTCGGCAAAGCGCTTCGAGACCGGGGCGCTCGTCGTTGAAAAAGCCATTATATAAGGAGGGTATCCCTATGAAGGATTTACGCGCACTGCTTGAAGATCTGGAGGCGCGGGGCGAGATCGCCCACGTCACGCGTGAGGTCTCGCCGGAGTACGAGCTCCAGAGCGTCGCCAAGGCGATCCACGAGAAAACCGGCAAAGCGGTGCTCTTTGAGCATGTGAAGGGCAGCGAATATCCGGTCGTGAGCTATGCCCTGAATTCCCGCGAGACGGTCTGCCGCGCGCTTCAAATGAAGCCTGAGAAGATGGCGCAGCAGTGGTCGGAGCGCGAGGCAGGGCACGGCACGGTCGTCCGGGTCGAAAACGCGCCCGTGCAGGAGGTCGTGGAGAACGAGGTCGACCTTGAAAAGCTCCCGCTGTGCCTGCACTGCGACGGCAACAACGGCCGCTACATCACCGGCGGCGTGCTGATCGCGCGGCACCCGGTCCACGGCGACCTGAACGCGAGCTTCAATCGCTGCCAGCTCGCCGGCAAGGACAAGCTCCGCGTGCGCATGATGCCGCCGCAGCACCTCGGCCAGTTCCACCACGCTGCCGAGGAGCTCGGGCAGCCGCTGCCGCTCGCGATCGTGATCGGCGCGTCGCCCGCGGTCATGTTCAGCGCGGCGAGCAAGATCCCCTTCGGGCGCGATGAACTCGAGTTCGCCGGCACGCTCGGGCGCGAGGACGTCGAGGTCGTCAAGTGCAAGACGATCGACGTCGACGTGCCCGCCAACGCCGAGCTCGTGATCGAGGGCTATGTGCTCCCGGACGTGCGCGAGGAGGAGGGCCCCTTCGGTGAGTTCACGGACTCCTATGTGCCGGTCATGAAGAACCACGTGTTCCACGCCACCTGCGTCACGCACAGAAAGGGCGCATTCTGGCATGACATCTGGGCCGGCGGCAAAGAGGACATCAAGCTCCTCGGCCTTCCGATCGAGTCCGAGATCTACAACCACATCAGCAAGTTCGCAAACCCCGACGACATCCTCGACATCGAGTGCATGCGCGAGTGTGGTGTGGTGGGATGTCCTGCCGACTCCTGCCGCCAGGTCAAGGAGATTGCGCACTATGTGTGCAATCGCAATGGAGGCGACGGCGCTGTGCGAGAGTTTATTGAGTTCTTGCTCGAGTATTAATGCCTCAAATCACTCCAAAATCACTGATTCTCACTAAAAAACTGCAAAAAAACTGCAAACTTCTTTGCAATGCAAGAAATTTGTAGTACCTTTGTCCCGCTTTTCGCAATCTCTGGCAAGAAGTTTAGGCGGGAGTCTATTAGAGTGGCTTGTGAATATTGCGTAGAGTTAATACAAAAAATTAAAGAAATTTCTTT